>JBEBIR010000023.1:0-17004 GCA_040080315.1 Gemmatimonas sp. | reverse complement strand
GTCGCGAATCGTGTGCGCCACCTTTCCCACGTGCAGTCGCACATAATTCCGATCGGCTTCAATCCAGTCGATCTCGGTGGTTTTCACAAAGAACATGCGGCCGTCCTGCTTCACGAGGATGCGGCTGGCGTATTGCCCGTTGCCCGCTGCTCCATGGCTCGCCGATCCCGCGAGGTTCCCCGGTGCGGCGTCGCCACGATCCAACGGGGCGCTGCCATCCGCGAGCCGGCGGACCGTCGCCAGCAACTCACCCAGGCGTTCGGCCGCCAGCGAGTGCGCCCGCTGCGTCCGGGCGCGCTCAAAGGCGGCGCGGAATCGGTCGGCATCAACGGGCTTCAGCACGTAGTCCACCGCGTGCACGTCGAACGCGCGCTGCGCGTGCTCGTCATACGCCGTCACAAACAGGACCATCGGCAGTGTGGTGCCGTCGAGTTCCCCGAGGACGCCGAAGCCGTCGAGTTCCGGCATCTGCACATCGAGACACACCAGGTCCGGGTGCTCGGCGTTGATGATCGCGACCGCATCGCGTCCCGTTTCCGCCTCGCCGATGATCTCGACATCAGGTTCGTTCTGCAGCAGGCGTCTGACCCGCTGGCGCGCCAGCGCCTCGTCATCCACGATCAATACTCGCACGATGGCCCCTCCAGAGACTCGCGGTTCGCGCGGTATTCGCGCAGGTTGAATCGTCGGTTACTACGTGCGATTACACGCGATCGTTGCAAGGCGTTTCATTGCGGCGGGTCACGGCGCGTGTGGTCACGCGATCGCCGTCGCACATGGACATCGCGCAATCCCCGCGGATTGCTATCCGTCTCTCCTGAGACGCCTCTCAAGGCTCAAATGGTTGCTTCGTCCCAGTTCCTGACATTTGCCGATGAGAGCACGCGGCTTCGACGGCTCACGCGCTGGCTGTTTGCGGCGGTGTGGCTGGTGCCCGCCTCGCTGGCCGCGCTGCAGCTGACACTGGTGGGTGATGCCTCTGGCACCCACTACGGTTTCGGACAGGCGCTGCTGTGGCAGGGAGCGGCGTGGCTCATCTGGGGCGTCTGGTCGCAAGCCATTTTGAGTCTCGTTGACCGCGTCAAGCTGGGCACGGGCAAGCTGGGGACCTGGGTGAGTGTGCATGTGGTCGCCACCAGCGTGGTCTGCACCGTCAACGTGCTGGTGTTGGCGTGGTTCGATCATGTGTTCGGCACGATCGGCCAAGTCACCAGCTATGCGTTCGCGGTACGCCTCGTGCTGGTCAACCATCTCGACTTTCAGGTGGTGCTCTATTGGGCCGTGCTCGGTGCCGCGTACATGGTCGAATTTGTCCATCGCTTTCGTGAGCGTGATCGCGCGGCCGTCGTTCTCGAGCAACAACTGGCGCGCACCCAACTTGACGCGCTGCGGATGCAGCTCAATCCGCATTTCCTGTTCAACGCCCTGAACTCCGTCGCCGAATTGATGGAGCAGGATGTGCGCGAAGCCCAGCGCACGCTGACGCGGGTTGCCGACTTGCTGCGTCTGTCCTTGCGAAGCGCCGCGTCCCCGACCATTCCCCTGTGGCAGGAGATTGAGCTGGTCGAGCTGTACCTCCAGGTGGCGCGCGTGAGATACGGCGCGGGATTGGAGGTGGACATCGACGTGGACTCGTCCGCCGTCGACGTCGATGTTCCCAGCTTCCTGTTGCAACCGCTCGTCGAGAACGCGCTGAAGCATGGCCTCGCACCTGGACATCCCGATCAAACGATTGCGATCAGCGTGACGCGCGCCAGCGACATGCTGGAGTTGGTGGTGGAAGACAATGGCAAAGGACTCGACGGGCTGATCACGACCAGCGGGCGTTTCCTGGCCGTCCGTCCTCGTTCGGTGGATGGGCTCGGTATCGGACTCACCAACACCCGTTCGCGACTCACCATGCTGTATGGCGATCGGTACACGTTCCTGATGAGCAACCAAGCCGCGGGAGGCTGTCGCGTCGAGATCCGGCTGCCCGTGAGCTGAGTGGGCGTCACCCTGATAATTTCCTGTATGCGCCAATTCTTCGTTCTGTTCGCCGTTCTTGTCGTCCTCCCATCCAATCTTTCGGCATGGGGAGACGCCGGGCATCGCCTGGTTGGACTTGCCGCCGCACAGCGTATGCCTGAGGCCATGCCGGCGTTCTTTCGGACCGCCAGCCAGCAGCTCTCCTATCTCAATCCGGAACCGGACCGCTGGAAGGATCGCGCGGAGCGGAACCTCGACCCGGCACTCGAGGGTGGCACCTCGCCGGAACACTACGTCGACATGGATCTGGTGTCGCCCTCGGTCCTCGCGGCGGCACTGGCCGCATCGAACCGATTCGGATACACCGATACGCTTCGCAAGGCCGGCGTCGCGGTGAGTACGATGGGGCTCCTGCCGTTCGAAATGCTGGAACTCGCGCAGCAGTTACGCGGGGACTTTCGTCTGTGGCGGATTGCGCCGGACTCCACGGTGCGCGCATGGATCGAGGCGCGCATCATCGATGACGCCGGTATTCTCGGGCATTATGTCGCCGATGGCTCGAACCCGCATCACACCACCAAGCATCACAACGGATGGGTTGGCGAGAATCCACGGGGTTACGCCAGCGACAACCGTTTTCACTCGCGGTTCGAGTCGGGGTTTGTCCAGGCGCACATCAAGCTGCCCGACATCCTCGCGGGCATGACCAGCGAGGCGCGCGTGCTGCCGAATCTGCGGGAGGCCATTGTGGCATACCTGACGACCAGCTTCGGACACCTTGATCGGCTCTACGCATTGGACCAGACCTCGCCATTTCAGCAGGAAACCAGCACACCCGAGCAGAAAGCCTTCGCCTCCGCGCGACTGGCCGCTGGTGCCGAAATGCTCCGCGACATCTGGTGGACCGCGTGGGTCACCAGCGCACCGGTTACTCCCCGCTAGCATCGGCAAGACGTTCGGCGCATTGCGAAGGCTTGGAAAGGGTGTAACGTGGTGACTTCCCGTCAGGTCCGCCGCTACCGGCATGTCACCATGAAACAACTCCCCGGAATCCCGTCATGACCGAATCGTTGTGGGGCTCGCGCACCACCACCGTGGGTGCGCTAGTGCTGGCCGTGGGAATCGCGGTTGGCGGATATCTGGCGGGGGCCGGCGTCGCGCGTCTGCGAACCGGCGATCGCACGGTTACGGTGCGGGGCGTCGCGGAGCGCGAAGCCAAGGCGGATCTGGCCATCTGGCCGTTGCGGCTCATTGCCACCGACGACGACCTCTCCCGCGCGAACGCCTCGCTTGAGCGCAGCGTGCAACTGGTTCGCACGTTTTTGCGTGAGACCGGCGTCGATTCTGCCGGCACGGAGATTACGCTTCAGGAATTTTCGGTGCAGGATCAGCGCGCCTCGGGCGGATATCAGAACAGCAGCCGGTACATCATTCGACAGACGCTGGTCGTCCGATCGACGCGGGTCGATGTGGTGCAGGCGGCCAGCCAGCGCGTGCCGGAACTGGTGCGCAATGGCGTGGTCTTGTCGTCCGGTCAGGAGTACGGCAACGGCGGCCCGACGTTTGTGTTTACGAAGCTGAACGACCTGAAACCCCCAATGATCGCCGAAGCCACCGGACGCGCGCGCGAGGGCGCTGAACAGTTTGCGCGCGACTCCAAGAGCTCGTTGTCCGGCATCCGAACGGGCAGCCAAGGCGTGTTCGAAATTCTGCCGCGCGATCAGGCCGCTGGCATCAGCGAAGAAAGCCAGGTGGTCAAACGGGTGCGGGTGGTCACGACAGTGACGTACGGGTTGAACTAAACGGCGTCAGCGGTCGAACAACAGACGGGGAGACGGAAGACTGAAGACGGCAGACTCAGACGCTGTTGGTCTTGGTCTTCCGTCTCCCGTCTCCCGTCTCCCCGTCTGTTGTTCCCGAAATACACCTCAGCCCACGATCGGTCGGACCTTACCGACCGAACCAGTAGCTCGACTTGATCAGGAACACGTTCTGCGGGCGCTGATCGAACAAGTTGTTCCAGACCGGCCCCGCCCCGAAGTCGGTCGATGTCGGCGGCTCCGCATCACGTCCCTGGGTGAACACAAAGAAGAGCACGGACCCGGGGCGATACTCCCAGCGCACAACGTTGTTCGTGCGCATCTGCCCAAAGCGGAATCCGCCTGGGGCTCCACGCGCCGTGTACGGTTGGAACCGCGCATCGACGTCGGCCGCGCGCCCGTTTTCGAGCGCGCGCCAGTTCGTGAATTCACCGACACTCACAAACGGCTGCAGATAGCTCTCGACACTCAACGTTGGCGTGAGGGTGTAGTTCACCCGCATCGTCACCGAGCTGGTCGACTGATAGAGGCGCGCGAACGTGTACGACGTGACACCGCCATCAACGACGTTGTCCACCCACTGCTGGTCGTCGATGTTGCGGCCGTACCCGACATTCACGTTGCCGTTCAGCTGTCCGCCCATCCGGAAGCGCACGCCGGTGGACGCATTCCAGCTGCTACTCAAGCCATCGGTGCGCCGGCCGCCGCTGACGTTGAACGTCGGCGTGATCGCACCGCGGCTGTCGCCGTCGATGCCGGACCACATCTGCACACGCCGCGGCATATAGACCGCAGGACCTCCGCGTGCATCGCGGTCGGAGTAGGTCGACACCACATTGTTGATTCCGACACCGGCATACCCGTTCCAGAAGTTCACGAACTGACCGTTGGCATTGATGTTGCCCCCGTTGCCAATCGCCAGTCCGCCGGTGTTAAACACGCCGTAGGCGTTGAAGTTGAGCTGTCCGCGACGGAAGAAACTGAATGGCTTGTTGGGACGGAGCGCAAACCACGCGGACGCGCCGGTCTCATCGGAACGCGTGCGGAATCCCACATCGTTGATCTCGAAGCCGGGGGTTAGATACCACGCGCTGGCGTTGAAGCGAGTGATGCCGCCGCCTTGTTTGTTCAGGGAGAGCTGCGAGAGGACACCGGTCATCACCGTGCGCGTGCTGTCATAGTCCAAGTGTGATGCGTCGGCACGCTGATACAGATGCACGTTCGAGCGCTGTGTGCGTGCGATCGCCTGCGGCGTTCCGACTACGCGACTGCCGGCCAGCTGGGCTGAGAGCTGATAGCGATTGTCTCCGAAGCGGTGTCGCATATCCAGCCCGCCCGTCCACGCACCACCACGCAGTACGTCGCGCGTGTTGTCGTCGAGCCGGCGCGTCGTATTCGTCAGCATGATGCCGACACCGGAGTTGCCGCCGCGCAGGTCCTGCTGCAGCCGAAGCACACCATAGTTGGTGAGCGGCTCGATCGTTTGCGCGTTCGGGCCCTCAGCGCGATTGGTCACCGCGTTCAACAGTCCCACCGACAGCCCATTTTGCAGGCGTCCGGTCACCTTCGCGGCGCCACCGATGGTGGACTGCAGCGGCGACGCGGCATCGCCGTACTGGTTGCGCAGCTGCGGGACCCGTCCAATGCGCCGAGAGTAGAACAAGCCCGTGCATTCACCGTCGTTGCAGTCGATGTCGTAGCGAAAAATGCCGCTGCCCTCGAGAAAGAATGGGCGTCGTTCGGCAAAGAACTGCTCGAAGGCACTCAGGTTCAACACGCCTGGATCGGCTTCCACCTGCCCGAAGTCAGGATTGATGGCGCCGTCGAGCGTCACATTCGACGTCAGCCCTAATTTGAGATCGGCCCCGAACTGCGCTCGCGCGGCATTGCGCGGCGTCCCGTCGCCTCGCGGCTTGTAGCCGTAGCGGGCCACACTGTAGGGCATCAATTCCATGCGCCGCGGGGCCGAGAGCTCGGTGAACCCCGGTACTTCGCCCCACTGGCTCACCATGCCCGTCTTCGAACGACGAATGAGCGGCCATGAGACGCGCTCGCCGTTGCGCGCGGTGCGACGCATGATCGACACACCAAACGTGTTGTCGCCCCGCGGGACGTAGCGCAGCTGGCTGAGTGGGATGCGGAATTCGGCGATCCAACCGATCGAGTCGACCTTCGCCGCACCGTGCCAGACGGCATTCCATCCCCAGTCTTCCTCGCCGTCGTTGAACATGTAGCCATCGGCCATCGCACCGGCCGCCGTGAGGCGGAACAGGTAGCCAGTGCGCTTGTCATTGTAGGAGTCGATTCCAACGATGATGTCGTCGGACAGCAGAAAGCCGTCGCGACGTTGCAACACCGACAGTATGCTGTCGGGCTTCGGATCAAAGCTGCGCACGACGACATACAGGTTGCTTGCGTCAAACGCGATGCGCGCTTCCGTTCGCAGCGTCGGATCCCCGTTCTCGGCTGGTTCGAACTGACGGAAGTCGGTGATCGCGACGACCGACTTCCACGCGGCATCGTCATCCCGGCCGTCGATCTCTGGCGCGTGCTGAATGCGCGCGGGCCGCGGCACGGACGCGACTGCCGGCGGCGCGTCCTTACCCATTTCGCTGCGTTTGGCCGCAGTGGGAGACGCGACGACAAGCTGAAGCAACAAGGCGGGAAGCAGCATCGAGAGCGAAGGGAGAGGGGACATGAGACCGACCTGTGGCGCTCACTGTTGGACGCCCCGTACGCGCAAACGGTTGGGTGGAGTTTCGAGATTTCGACGCGAAAGATTCGAACCCGCGACGAACCCTCCAAATCGCGTGTCAGCACGCTATCCGGTGGGACAGACCGTGCGCCCCTCGTGACCCGAGCCACGTGGTGTGCTATCATCTCACGGCCATGAGCCTCCTTGTGAAGTACCTCTCCAATCTCGGTTACGGCTCTCGTCGCGACGTCGCGCGACTGCTCGAGCAACAGCGCGTCACCGATGCGCGAGCCGTGCCGATGCGCGCCAATACGCCCTTCACGCACGACGACTTGCGCGTCGACGACCGGCCGATTGACCCGGCCTTCGGCAGCGTGGTGATGCTGCACAAGCCCACGGGATTCGTGTGTTCAACCACCGACGCGTCCAATCCAGTGGTCTATGCACTATTGCCCGCGCGCTTTCGCGCGCGGTCGCCGATGATGGCGCCGGTGGGCCGTCTCGATCTCGATACGTCAGGACTGCTGTTGCTGACCGACGACGGCGCGCTCAATCATCGTCTTACGTCGCCCAAGTCGCACGTCTCAAAGGTGTACGTGGCCACACTGGCCGAACCACTGCGCGGCGACGAACGCGAGCGTTTCGCCAGTGGCACGCTGACGTTGGCGGCCGACGCGGCGCCGCTGTTACCGGTCGGCATGGAGGTCCTCGACACGCACACGGTGCAACTGACACTCGCGGAGGGGCGCTATCATCAGGTGCGCCGCATGTTCGCCGCCGTCGGCAATCACGTGCTGCAGTTGCACCGCGTCGCGATTGGTGCGCTGACACTCGGCGACCTGCCGGTGGGCACGTGGCGCGTCCTCACCAACGCGGAGCGGGCGTTGCTGGCGCCTCGCGCTACGCCTTCAGCGCCGACAACACCTTGAACCGTTTCCCGTCGTGCAGTGAGTGGTAGACGCCGAACTGCGCCGATAGCATGGCTTCGTAGGGCAGTGTGCGATTCGCCACCAGGAGCAATCGCCCGCCGCGCTTCAGCACGTGATGTGCGTCCACGATGAACTGTCGGGGCACGTCGAGATCGACGTGCTTGCCAACATGGAACGGCGGATTGGCCACCACCACATCGAAACGATCGTGGAGCACCGCCGATGCGACATCGCTGACGTGGACGCGCGCATTGGTGACGCCCGCGGCGTGAAGCGTTCGCTCGGCGCAGCGCACCGCGTCACTGTCCACGTCCACGAGACAGGCCGTGCCGGTTCGTGACTGCAGCGCCGCCACTACGCCTAACGCGCCCGCACCACAGCCGAGATCCAGCACATCTTCGCCGGGCGCCACATCAAGCAGGTCGGCCAGCACGTTTGTCGCTTCGTCGAGATGCTCCCAGGAGAACACACCGGGGCGGCTGAACAGCGTGAACGCTGTTCCGCGCAACGATACCGGGATCTCGTGAAACACCTGCGCATCGATGAATGGCGTCAGCAGGTCGGGCGGCGTGACGGGAGCCTGCAGTGGACGTGTGGCGACCACCAATCGGTGACTGCGTTGCTGCGCCATGGTCTGCACATTGCCGAACAGTCGACCAAGGGAACGCGCCGCCGACTTGGCGCCCTCGTGGTTCCCGCCCGCGAGGTAGCAGCGGCCACCGGGGCGCAGGAGGCGAAGCGCCTCGTGCAACAGGATAAGCATGGGAATGCGCTCGGGCACCACGCGAATCGCGACCACATCCGCCGCCATCCCAGCCGGAAGCGATGCGGCGCCGTGCTCGAGGCTCACGACTGCGGCAACGTTGTTGGCGTCCAGTGTCCGTCGGGCCGCCTCGACGGCGAGTCCGTTGCGGTCGGTCATCCACACGTGGGACGCGCCACTGGCGGCAGCAACGGCTCCAACCAGTCCACTGCCGCACGGCATCGAGACCACCATCTGGCCCGCACACGCGGTCATCGCGTGAGCCAGCATGTCGGTGGCCGGATCGTCGTGGTGGTGCGCGAAGAGGCCCGGCTTGGTGGCCGTGTGAAACGTGCGATCGCCAACCACGGCGCGTCCCCGCTGCCAGACGTGGTAGTCAAGACCGAAGATTGGCTGTCCAGGACCGGTCATGCGCGGCGACCAAAGTTGTTGCACAACGCGATGGAAACGAGACGGGACCGTCGCACCAGACGGTCCCGTCAACGCCATCGAAATGTCAGTGGGCCTTGTAGGAGTTGAACCTACGACCTCACGCTTATCAGGCGTGCGCTCTAACCACCTGAGCTAAAGGCCCGTCCGAAATGCGTCGCACGGCAACCAGCCTGAATCGCGGCCGCATTCCACCAGAGCCAAGTAATTAAACCACGCTCAGGGTGACCGTCAACGCCCGCACGGTCACGTCGCGGGTAGAACGCGCACGCTACGCGTCAGGATCTCCGTCGGTGTCGTCGACGTCAGGCTCAAGGTCGTCGATGTTGTCGAAGTCCTCGTCATCCTCGTCGTCGTCATCATCGTCGTCATCGTCGAGATCGTCGTCGAGATCATCATCGTCGTCGTCATCGTCGTCGTCATCGTCGAAGTCGACATCATCATCGTCATCGAGATCATCGTCATCATCGTCGAGATCTTCATCATCGACGTCATCGTCATCCCCAAACGAAAAGACCGAGGCCAGCATCTTCTCTTCGAGCGCGTCTCTGGACGACGACCCGAACAACTCCAACATGGGACGATTCTCCTGCACGATGTGAAATGGATGACCGCCGGTGTGGTCCGGGCGGCCGATGCATGACGCAACGACCTATCAGTGCGTCACGCAATCAGACGCAAGTATCTGTGGGGACGCGCCCAGACGCAACTGCCAGACGGTTGCGCGTCCCACCATTTTCCCGCCAACCGCTCAGGCCGACGCCCGGTCCCGCTTGGCCACTCGGCTCGTGCGCTTCCGGTCGGTTGCCGCCAACGCCCGCTTTCGAAGGCGGATGTTATGCGGCGTGATCTCGATCAGTTCATCTTCCTCGATGTATTCGAGGGCGCTTTCCAGCGTCAGCTCCCGCGGCGGCTCGAGCGTGATGTTCTCATCGGTCGACTTGGTGCGGATATTCGTGAGCTTCTTCTCTTTGGTCGGATTCACGTCCATGTCGCCCGGCCGTGAATTCTCCCCCACCAGCATCCCCTCATACACCGCGTCGCCGGGTGCCACAAACAGCGTGGAGCGCTCCTGCAAGCTGAACAGGGCAAACGCGATGATGGTACCGTTTTCCATGGAGACCAGCACGCCGCGAGAGCGCCCCGACAATGGGCCGGCCCACGCCCCGTACTCCAGAAAGCGATGATGCATGATGCCGGTACCGCGGGTGTCCGTGAGGAACTCACTGCGGAAGCCAAACAGGCCTCGCGCGGGCACGCGGTACAGCAGGCGCACCAGCCCCTGCCCCGGGTTCTTCATCTCGATCATCTCGGCCTTCCGCGGTCCGAGCTTTTCAATCACCACACCGAGGTAGTCCTCGGGCACGTCGATGGCGAGTTCCTCGAACGGCTCCAGCCGTTCACCGTTCTCACCGGTCCGCGTGATCACGCGAGGGCGGGACACCTGAAACTCAAAGCCCTCCCGGCGCATGGTCTCCATCAGAATCGACAAATGCAGCTCGCCACGACCCGACACGCTCCAGGCGTCCGTGCTGTCGCTGTCCTCAACCTTGAGGGCCACGTTGCGCTCAAGCTCCTTGTACAGCCGTTCGCGCAGTTGGCGCGACGTCACGTACTTCCCGTCGCGACCCGCGAACGGAGAGTTGTTCACCAGGAAGTCAACGCTGATGGTGGGCTCTTCGACACTGATGCCGGGAAGCGCGTCCTGTGCATCGGGATGCGTGAGCGTGCTGCCGATATCGACATCCTCGAATCCCGCCAGCATGACGATCTCGCCTGCTGAGGCTTCCTGAATCTCAATGCGCTCCAGTCCCTCGTAGCCGAACAACTTGGAGACGCGCCCGCGCTGCACCGGCTTGCCGGTCTCGAATGGGACCAAGGTGATGGAGTCGCCGTAGTGCACCACGCCGCGCTCCACCCGGCCAATCGCCATGCGTCCGAGATAGGCCGAATACTCGATGGTGGACACGAGCATCTGGAACGGCCCATCCGCGTCGTGCGGCGGCGGCGGCACGCTGTCCACAATGCACTGATACAACGGGGTCAGGTCGATCGGCGTCACGTCCATGTCCATCGTGGACGTACCCTGCTTCGCGCTGGCGTACACGACCGGCGCATTGAGCTGCTGTTCTGTCGCTTCGAGTTCGATGAACAACGACAACACTTCATCGTGCACCCGCAACGGATCGGCGCCCGGGCGATCGATCTTGTTGATCACGACGATTGGGGTGCAGCCGAGTTCGAGCGCCTTCCGCAGCACGAAGCGTGTTTGCGGCATCGGCCCATCGAACGCGTCGACAACCAGCAACACGCCATCCACCATACGAAGAATGCGCTCTACTTCGCCGCCGAAGTCAGCGTGTCCCGGCGTATCCACGATGTTGATCTTCGTGTCATGCCAGCGAATGGATGTGTTCTTCGCGAGGATCGTGATGCCCCGCTCCTTTTCGAGCGGATTCGAATCCATTACGCGCTCTTCGACGACCTGATTATCACGAAAGGCCCCGGCCTGGCGGAGCATCTTGTCGACCAGGGTGGTCTTTCCGTGATCAACGTGCGCGATGATGGCGATGTTGCGAATCTGCATAGCCTGTAAAGATAGCGGAGGCAGGGCTCGATATTCAATGGCTCCGGGCAATACTCCCGGGCCTTAAGTGCTTTTCCCAGCGTCCGTTACGTGATGTAGACACCATTTCCGGGACTTCCTGCACATTTCACTTTCGCGCCGGCGCTGAGCTTGCGACGCCGGAGGAAAATCTGTAGCGTTTTCAGACACCCGCTTGAGGAGGCTGCGATGCACGAGCCGGAAAAGCGCACTGCGGATGGCTACCCGATTGGACGGGGCTATGGCCATGACTACATGCGCGGAGGAGAGGTGTTTGGAGGTTATGGGTACAGTGAGCGTCCCGAATATGAGCAGCGCCGTGGGGAGACCGGCGAACACGCAGTACCGAAGGAGCCCGAGGAGGAGCTCTCGCCCTGATATCTCACCCTGCGTGACGGCGCTACGGAATTTCTAGACGTTCCGCCGTCGCGCGGTGATCTGCACCGCCAACAAGATCGCGGCGATCATGCTTTCAGCCGACGCGATGCCTTGGCCTGCGATATCAAGCGCGGTACCGTGGTCGGGTGAGGTTCGCACAAATGGCAGGCCCAGGGTCACGTTCACCGCCTCACCGAACGACGCGACCTTGATGGCCGTCATGCCCACGTCGTGGTACGGGGCAATCACGGCGTCGAACTCGCCGCGCATCGCGCGGACGAATACCGTGTCGGCCGGATAGGGACCAGCGATGCCTGCCACGCGAGCAGCGGGCGCTAACACGCGCGAGTCTTCGTCGCCAAACCGACCACCGTCTCCACCGTGCGGGTTAAGTGCGCACAGGGCTATTCGCGGCTCGGCAATTCCAAAGTCCTGGCGGAGCGCGGTGCGCGTGGCAATACCCGCGCGAGCGATCGCCTCACCGGTCACCGCCGACGGCACGTCGCGCAGCGCGATGTGCGTAGTGGCAAGCACCACTCGCAGTCGATCCGACGCGAGCATCATGGTAGTCGGAACCCCGGCCAGGGCGGCTAGCATCTCCGTGTGACCCGGATAGTCGAATCCGCCCGCATACAGCGCCGCCTTGTCCAGCGGAGCCGTGACAACGCCATCAATCAGGCCCTCCAGCGCGAGCGCGGTGGCACGTTGCACCGCGCGACCAGCCAGTGCTCCAGCCTGCGCGGCGTCAGCGACCGCCTCTCCGCTGGGCTCCCAGTGGCCGGTCGCGTCGCCTACGGGCTGTTCCGTGCCCGTCGCACCAATGACAAGCCAGTCGACTGGGAGACTGCGAATGCGCGCATCAGCAAGCGCTTTCCGCACTACCTCCGGTCCAATGCCGCGCGGATCGCCCAGCGTGATACCAATCCGCGTCCGCGCGGGAGGCGTCACGGATTGTTTGGTGCGCCCACTTTCGTCGGATCGTAGCGCACCGAGACGTACGTCTGTTTCTTGAGCATGTCGATCAGTCGACGCATGCTGCGCTCTTCCGACAGTTGCGAGCGAATGCGCTCACGCATCTCGGCCAACGTGTATTCGCCGGCTTCGTCGAGAAATGTGATCTGCGCGATCACGAACTTGTTGATGCCGGGCTGTCCGCTCGGAATGGCGAACGGATTGAGGATCTCGTTGAGTTTCTTGCCCTCGATCGCATTGCGATACACCTCGGGCAGCGAATCGCGCGGATACTCCGGGATCGTCTTCTCTTCCCCACCCGCGAGATCGTGAAACCGGATGCTGAGCGAATCAAAGCTCGAACCCTTGCGCCATGCGGCGACAACAGAGTCGGCGAGGAGCTTGGAGCGTGCTTCATCCAGCGAATCAACGGTCCAGGCGAGCAGGATATGTCGGGCCTTCACTTCGGCGGGCTGCACCCGGTCGACTCGAATGATGTGATAGCCGTACGACGTTTCCACCACCGGGCTGATCACGCCGGGATTGAGCGCGAACATCATGCGATCAAACTCCGGCACCATCTTGCCCCGACGATTCCAGCCGAGATCTCCCCCGAGTTCCTTCGAGGCCGGGTCCATCGATTCCTTCTTCGCGATGTTCTCGAAATCTTCCGGGTGCTTCTCCAGTTCTGCACGCAGGGAATCGATGCGCGCGCGCGTGCGTTGCTTCGACGTCTCTGAGGGCTTCGTGGCCAGCACGATCTGCCGCAGTCCGATGCGCGCTTCCTTGCGCGGCAAACGGGCCTTGTTGGATTCGTACGCTTCGGTCACCTCGGCCTCACTCACGTTCACGGCCGTCATCTTGCCGTCGCGCTTGAGCTTCTGGATCAGGTCGCGTTGCAGATTGTCACGCCGAAGCAGATCGGTCTGCATCTTGCGCCACTCGTCGTACGATCCAAATCCGTTCTCCTTGAGCGCCGTCCGGAACTCAAGCTCGGTCTTGAACTGGACCTTGATCTTCTTCTCCTGATCATCGACCGAGCGCGTCAACTCCGCTTCGTTGACCTCGATCTTTTCCAGTTTCGCCCTCTGCACCAGCAACTCCGCTTCCAGCAACTGGTCTCGCACTTCCATCTGCAGCTTGTCGAACTCTTCCTTGGTCCGCACCTGCGCGCCGGCGGACCGACGTCGCAGGGACTCGGCCGTGACTTCCGAAATCAGCACGACTTGATCGCCCACCACGGCGGCAATGCCATCGACCGACAGTGTCTTCGGTTTCTTGATCGTGTCCGCGGAGACCGTCTTCTCAGGCGGCACCTGCGCCGACAGTGTCGCGAAGGTCGGCGAGATCACGAGGCAAAGTGACAGCGGCGCCGCAAACATCGCGGCGCCGGTCAGGAAGCGAGAAAATGAACGGGTCATGCGGGTCTCTACCCGACTATCGGATCAAGGTTTCTGAGCGGGCGGGACGACGGGTGGCTTGGTCGGAGCCGGCGCTGCGCCGGGGGCCGGAGCGCCAGCCGGCGGTCCCTGCTGTGCCTTCAGCGAATCGGCCGTCGCGCGCACCGACTTGGCGCGCTCAACCACCTTGTCCAATCCGGCATCGTTCACCGAGAAGTCATACTTGCGCTGCAGCGCGCGCGCGACCGGATACGGCACGTCAACGAACTGCGCTTCGTTCTTCACGAGCTTGTCGAAAAACGTCTCAATGCGTGCCGCCGCAATCTTGGCTTTGTCTCCGCCCGTTTTCGCACTGTCGGCCAGCTTGGTGGGCTCGATGCCGAGGGCGGTCCACGTCTGCGTGATCGCGTTCTTGAAGTTCAGATACAGATTGCCCATCTCGGCCGTATCGACCGTCATCTTCGTGCTATCGGCCGCGCGCAGCATGAGTTCGTTGCGGACAATCTGCTTCACGAACTTCTCAACCAGCGAGTCGGGCGCACCAATCAGCTGGGGACGCACCTGCGACTGCGGCGGATACGCGCCAAGCCAATCGGCAAACTCGGACGCACTCAACTCGCCACCCTTGTACGACGCAATCGCCTTGTTGTCCTTGCCATATCCCAACGGATTGCGCGCGATGGCCTTGGCCGTAATCGCGGCACCACTGCTCAGCTCAACCTTGGCCGCCTTTTCCGCGCCGGCGAGATACACGCTGTCGGCGATGGCGGTGTTCCGTTGCTTCGCGAGCGGCGCAAACTTCTCCTTCACGTCGGCATAGGACGAGCGCAGAATGACGTGGTATCCGAATTCACTCAAACACACCGCGCTGATTTCGCCCGGCTTGGTTTCGGTGAGGCATTTCTCGAACGCGGCGACCATCTGGCCCTTGCCGAACAGTCCAAGGTCTCCGCCCCGCTCAGCCGCGCCTGGCTCGTCGCTCTTGGCCGTCAGCTTGATGAAATTCGCCGGCGTCGCTTCGGCACGAATGGCCTCCGCTTTCTTGCGGGCCGCTTCCTTCTGCTCGGGCGAGGCCGTGGGTTCCACCTTCACGAGAATATGACGAGCCGCCAAGCCTTCGCCGGCGTTGTAGCGCTCCTCGTCAGTTCCCACCTTCACGGTGTCCCATGTCTTCTGATACGTGTCGTAGAACTTCTTGACGCGCATGTTCTCGATGCTCGACCAGAGCGCGCCGTCCATCGTCTTCTTGTCGCTCATGGAGTCGCCCTTCGCTGCGGCAGTTCCAATGAGCTGGTAGTTCACCCACAACTCGGCGATCGAGCGGGCGACGTCCTTTTCCAACGGCGCCTGTGAGTTGCCGAGGATGTCAGCCAGTCGCGTGACGGAGAGCTGTTGCCCTCCGACCTTGGCGGCGACATCGGGATTGGAGGCGCCACAGGCGATAGCGAATGCGACGGCGGCAAGAGCGGGCAAGCGATACGATGTCATCGAGTCGAACTCCGGAACCGGAGTGATAGGAGGTTATGGAAGTAGGACCCCGTCGGTGCGGCAGAGGTTGCCGACCGTGCTCGTCCCACTCCCCTCAAGGCGCCAATGCGCGCAAGGCACGCACCAGTCCCTCGAGCATTTCCGCGCCGCCCAACCGGGTCAGCTTGAGTGCCAGCGGCTGCGTCCGTCGAACATCCACCTGGAACTGGACATCGTGGAATGCCAACGAGAGCCCTTTGAGGCGCGGAACTGCGTCAGCCCTGAAACTAACACGGGCTTCCGAGGCGCGCACAAGCACCCCGTCCACTCCGAGGGCTGCCCCGAGCACCCGCAGCATCGCGGTGCCGAACAGCGCGAGGGCCGAAGGCGGCAGTGGGCCGAACCGATCGCGGACCTCGGCCTGGAGGGCTTCGATGTCCTTGGGGGCTCGCAGGGCGGTCAGCCGTCTATAGACGTCCAGCTTGGCGTCCTGCGACAAGATGTAGTCGTCGGGCAGATACGACGGGAAGTCGAGCGAGACGTCGGCCGGAATCCAGGCCTTCGCGCCGTCACCCTCGGACAACTGCCGAACCGTCTCGTCCAACAACCGCAGGTACAGGTCGAAACCCACCGAATGGACGAAGCCGGACTGCTCGGGGCCCAGCAGATTGCCGGCGCCGCGCATTTCGAGGTCCTTGAGCGCGATTCGGTAGCCTGAGCCGAGTTCGGTGTGGTGCTCAAGCACTGACAGTCGGCGCTCGGCATCGTCGTCGATGCGATCGGGCACCAGCAGATAGCAATAGGCGCGGCGATGCGAGCGTCCCACACGGCCTCGTAGCTGGTAGAGTTGCGCGAGCCCCAGATGGTCGGCGCGATTGACCAGCATGGTGTTGGCGTTGGGCACGTCCAACCCGCTCTCGACGATGAGCGTCGAGACGAGGATATCGACGTCACCCTCCACAAACCGCCGCATGACGGACTCAAGGTCTCGCTCCTTCATCTGGCCGTGCCCGATATCCACCTTCGCGCGCGGCACCAGCCGCTGGATATGGTCGGCGATGGCCAGAATCGTTTCGATGCGGTTGTGCACAAAGAACACCTGTCCGCCGCGATCGAGCTCGCGCGACACCGCCTCTTCGATGAGCGCGTCGTCCCACGGCTCGACGAATGTGAGCACCGGCGATCGGTCGCGCGGCGGGGTTTGCATGATGGTGAGATCACGCAGACCGGCCAGCGACTGATGCAACGTGCGCGGAATGGGTGTCGCGGTCAGTGTGAGGACATCGGTTTCAAGCTTGAGCTGCTTGAGCCGTTCCTTGTGCTTCACGCCAAAGCGGTGCTCTTCATCAACCACGATGAGGCCGAGATCGGCGAACTGCACATCGGGACTGAGCAGTCGATGGGTGCCGATCACAATGTCCACCTGCTTTTTGCGCAGCTTCTCCACGACCACGGCCTGTTCCTTGGCAGTCTGGAACCGGCTCATCACTTCAATGGTGACCGGGAAGTCGGCGAGTCGGTCGCCAAAGCTGCGCGCATGTTGCTCCGCCAGAATCGTCGTGGGCACGAGCACGGCCACCTGGCGACCACTCTGCACGG
>JBEBIR010000396.1:0-4064 GCA_040080315.1 Gemmatimonas sp. | reverse complement strand
CGCCTGGCTCGCATCCGGCAGCATCCTCGGCGTGATGATGGGCAGCGTCATTGGTGCCGCGCTCGCCATCTCGGTGCTGGGAACACATGGCGAGGAGCGCAAGCGGGTGGTCGCGCTGTTCATCGTGGCATTCTTCGTCGTGTTCTTCTGGGCGGCGTTCGAACAGGCCGGGTCCTCGATGAGCCTCTTCGCAGACCGGAACACCGACCTGCAAGCGGGCAGCTTCGAAATTCCATCCACGTGGTTCCAATCGGTCAACGCGTTCTTCATCATCTTCTTTGCCCCCATCTTCGCCTCGTTCTGGCTGGCGCTCGGGCGTCGTGGCAAGGAACCCAGCACGGCCCTCAAGATGTCGATCGGGCTGGCCTTGGTGGGCACGGGATTCCTGCTGCTCGCGATTGGCGGGGGTCGGGCCGACGCCGGCATCAAGGTCTCGCCGATGTGGCTCGTGGGCGCGTACCTGTTTCACACCTTTGGCGAGCTGTGTCTCTCCCCCGTCGGCTTGTCGTACGTCACCAAAGTCGCGCCCGTAAAGTTCGCATCGCTGCTCATGGGCGTGTGGTTCCTCGCCAACGCCGCCGCCAACAAGGTCGCTGGGTTTCTGGCAGGCTACACTCCGCTACCCGGACAGGCGCCGTCGACGCCAGAGGGAGGCTTCGGTGGTTACATCCAGCAGCTCAGCGCCACGAACAAGGGATTCTTCACCATCTTCGTAGTCACCTCATTCGCCGCATCCGTAGTGATGTTTCTCTGCGTCCCATTGCTAAGACGACTCACAAAATCAGTAAAAGCGTAGCACAGAGAACTTAGTACTCAGTACTGAGTACTAAGTTCTCTGTTCACGGCCATGTGAAGAGACTGGTCGGGACGGTGCGCTCTCGTGCCGCCGTCACGTCGCTCGGCTCTCGCCAGAAGGTGCGCGTGCGGTCCTCGTTTGTCACGCGCACTTCGAAGCGTTTCTGCGGATCGCTGCCCACGGGAAAGGCGAAATCGAATCGCCACAGCCGACGTGAGCGCGGTGGCACCGCAGCCAGTAGTGAGACGCCTACCGCGCCGCGAACCGGCGTCGAGCGGGAATACGGAACGCTGCGTTCACTCCACAGCCGCCCCGCCTCGGCAAATCCGGCAACACCGATGTCGGCCACATTCAGTCGCGACGGGATCACCAGACGCTGCTCGGCGCGCATCACCACCCGCTGCGCGCCCGCCTCGCGCGAATCGTGGTGACCCAGGAGTCCGCCGAGCCGATCGGCAAACGATAGTTGAAATGGCGTGCGCATGTCGCGACCCATACTCCACTCAGCACCGACTATCGTCAGCTGGCGCACTGCCGGACGAAAGTACCAGGCCATGCGGCCACTCACGATGTGGTTGTCCCACGTGCTCGTCGCAAGATCGTTGCGCCCCTCACCCACAACCTGCGCACCGAAGAACGACTTCCCGCCGCCAACGCCAACGTAGACTCCTGTGGCCATGAAGCGGTCACGATCACGCGCCGCCCCGACGGGAATGCTCTGTCCGAACACGGTGCCGATCTGCAGGCCGACACGCAGATCCTGCCGACCGGTCAGTGCATCAAATCCCTCGACCGGAACGAACTGCAGCAGGCGGACCCCAAAGAGCGCGTTGGCGCGAACAACATTCTGCGAACGAAAGGACACGCCCAGTGGCGCGCCCACGTCTGGTTGAAAACCGTCCCGCGAAATCATGACCGTGGCAGAATCGACGTGCTCGCGCGAATGCGTCACCGTGAAGCCCGCCAGCTTGAGCTGACGGATCGATCCGACCCGTGTGATGCCACCCAGCACCGCACTTTGCCGCGTGACATTCACGGAATTGCCAGGCCCGTCCGGTCGTCGAAAGTTGCTGTAGTCACGACCGCCGTCGACCGAGGCGATAAACGCCAGGCGCTGAAGGTCCGTGTAATACGGACGCACCAGCTCGGCCCGCATTTCCTGGCCACGCTGGCGTCGAATACCAAACAGACGCAGTTCGTTGCGCTCGCCGGCAAACTGGAAGTCGGTAAAACGAAATCCCATGACGTCGTGGTATTTGAACCCTTCGCGCCATTCGAGCGACGCCAGCCGCGCCGTGCCAGCCAGATTTGACTCGCCAATGCGTATCGCGCGCACGACCGGTGCACGGACGTCGATGGCAGGCTCGAAGATCAGGCTGAATTCATCGCGTGTCTCGACCTCCAATCGCACTCCACCCGCCTCGTCATCGAAGACCGTGATGCGGGCGTCGACCAGGAACGGCTGTGCGCGAAGAATGCGTTCGGACTCGGCGCGGCGAATCTGGTTGCACGCGTCGCCCGGGCGTAGCAACAGAAAACGGCGCACCACGTCATCCCGCGTGTTGGCGTGTATCGTACGCGCCACGCGACGCAGGAATTCCAGCCGTTCGGGCAGTCGATCAGTGTATGGCGGTTGCGTGATGATGACAACGTCGCTGATGCGCTGACCGGCACAACCCGTGATGGGCAGTCGACCGCGACTGGAAACGGGCAACTGGCGCGTGCTGTCGGGACGGACGTTCTGCCCGGAAAGCGCGCTGGCGGGCACGGCGACGGCCGCGAGCGCCGCCATGCGCCACCCTCTCACTTGCCCATGCGACGTTTGAGGTCGGCCAGTTTCGACTCCGCGCTGGCCTCCTTTTCGGCGCGAGTGCGACGCGGTGGCGCAGCGTCCCCCACCTTGTCGGCAAGGGGCTCGTCGGAAAGCAGTGCATCCACCTCGCGCCGCGCTGCGGACTCTGGCGTCGGACCACCTGGCGCCACACCGGACATCGCCATGCGCAACTGCGCGGCCATCTCATCATACTCCCGCTCGACCATCGCCAGCTCCTGCTGCTGCACCTGAAGCTTCGCCTCCAGCACCGCCAGGCGCTCGGCGTGCTGCGTGGCAAATTTTTCGGCAATCGCGACGGTCTCAACATCGTTGACTTGCGCAGCCAATCCCTGCCGACGAAGAACCGTCTCGAGCTCCGCACGTTCGGCCTTGACCCGCCCTTCCGTCGCCGTCGCCGCGCTCCGCAAGTCGGCCAGCCCCACTTTGGCGTGCATCATCGCATCCCGCATGGACGCCGCCACGCGGCGACGTTCCTCGGGCGCGAGCCGGTCGGAAAGGCCGCGCAACGAATCGCGAAGTTGTTCGAACATCAGGCAAAGTTCGCCAGAGAACATCGCAGAGGCAACTGAGCACTGAGTACTCAGTACTCAGTTCTCAGTACTCTGTATCTCTTACTTGCCTCATCAGCCGCTCCGGCGTATGCACATGCGGGAAGAGCAGCCGATCACTCACGCGGTTCAGCGCCCGTCGCAGGCGGGGAAATCGCTCAGCGGCCGCCTCGAACAGCGGGACCAGTCCATGATCGCTCGCCATTCGGTGATCCGCCGCCAACCGAAAACCGCGCGTCCCCATCGTCTCGAAGTACTCCATGTCCGGGCCGCCGCGTCGCCAGTGGCGCTGTTCGATATGATCCGGAAAGAGCCCGCTCAGCCACAGCGCGTAGTTGCCGAGATGGGCGCGAGCCAGAAAGCTCCGCGACGCGTCATTCCCCTCAATCGCCTCGCCCAGCGACGCCAACGTGCCGTACGTCGCATCGTCGTGCTGGGCGATCTGCGACGACCGCTGACGCAGGCCGAAATGCAGCAGAAGGGAGGCGACGTAGTCCGCCATGAATCGCTCCTCCTCGCCCACCGCACGCAGCGCATGACGCACCACCACGTAGCTGAAGAGCGGGAGCGATGCATGCGCCCCCTGGCGCGCATCGAGCAGGCCCTCGAGCAACTGCGGGTTGTCCAGCAGCGGATCGAGTCCCTCGTCGGCGAGCATGGCCTCCGCCTCATCCTGAGCGCGGCCGGAACCCCGAGCGAGGAGCCGGACAGCCAGTTGCGCATCCTCCCGACTCAGTCGGGCCCTGACGTTCGCGAGTATCACCAGCTCCTCCGAAGATTCGACGGGTGCACCGCAGCCCCGACAAAGCACCCAGCGGGGCCTCCTCTCTGTTATTATCGGACGCATCACCCTGCGCCAGCGGATTTCCTGTCCCTGGGTCTCGTG
>JBEBIR010000395.1:0-4067 GCA_040080315.1 Gemmatimonas sp. | reverse complement strand
GGTCTCTGCTCCCCAACACCGACATGTTGGTTGCCCGTCTGAGGGGCGTGAAGCAGAAGCCCGGGGCCTCTGAATCTACCATCGTGTCGGCGATGACAGGATCATTGTATCTCGAAACGTTCTCCGTTTGTCAAGTACCGTCTCACCACTCACGCCTAGGGTGTTTTGATGGTGGGGCCGGGCCGCTACTCCGGCTTATCATGTGTGGTATCCGAACTGGAGGGAATCGAACCCTCTGTGCTACCTGCCTGCGCTCGGCACATGATCGCTCATACCCTTGAGGTTGTGTCGCTCTCCACAACGCCCACCATCAAAACACCCTATTCCCTTACCCCAGTCCCTCGATTACAGGCCGGGCCGGTCCTGGAATCGGCTTTGTGGTGACTGCGGGCGCCATCCTCCCGCTGTCCTGTTTCCAGGTATGCCGCCACGGTTGCGATCCGCGCTCGACATTGCGCTGTATGGGCAGCTCCCGCCGTCGCGGTCGCCTCGTTGCGCTTCCAGTCACCACAAAACCGATCCCATCGAGATGCTTTGAGGGCCATCTTCATGCTGTACTCCTATCGATCATGCGATTCGAACTCTCCTGCGAGCGCCAAACATCAATTGCGACCTGCGCCGTTACCAGGCGCCAACGCAGCGCCTCCTCTCCGTGTACCGCGATTTTGAGCGCTTCCAGGTGGGCGATGTAGCTCGGGTCTGCGTATGCCTCCGCCTCCTGAGCGACGCTCGTCTTTTCTTTGCTCGACCGCATGAGGATCGCTTTGAGACTCTTGCGGTACTCTTCTAGGTAGACGCGTTGCGCCTTCGCGTTTGCGAACCTGGGGCCGGCATCGGTCATCTGGTCGAGCCATGTCGATGGGTCAATGGGTTTGCTTGGTTTCACTGTCTGTCACTTCTCTTTGATTGCTTCGTTAGGCGGTGTAATTTCTGCCCAGTGAGTCACCCTTACAAGTCCAAAATGTCCGCTTCCATCTAAGCCAAAGCGGTCTACATAGTATTTTGTTACGCCAAGAAACGAAAATCCGCTGCCAGGCGCCAACGACGGGATATAGCCATACGCCAGAATTTCATTGCTGTGTTTTGGCACTCGCTCTTTTCGATTAATCCAGTCAATCATTTCCACTATCCTCTCCACCAAGCCTTCCACAATACTTTTCTTTGATTGCTTTCAACTCTTCGATAGTCCACTTCTTCGGTCGCAGGGGTTGTTCCAGCGCTGCTACTCGGTCCACGCCAATGCGCTCAACGAGACCCATTCTGTAATTAATGAGGTTCCCACCCATACCCAAAGGAGGCGGCGCGTTGCACTGCGCGCACTGTCGGTGACAATTGTCTTCATCGAATGCAAGGGCGGCATAGTGGAAAGTGTCCCGATAGTGCCCGCCGTGATATTGGCCGGCATCCATACATCCGCAACTGATACAAGGTTTGTCTTCATCGCGCTTTCTAATCCATGCGCAGAATGCCGCCAAGGCCTGGGCCTTCCATTCCTTCGGGGTCTTCATTGCTTCGCGCCTGGCGCGATCCTTCACCCTCTCCACCTTCGCCGCATCCCTATCCGCTCTAGCGCGCTCCTTGGCCGCGTAGGCAATGCCGCACTCCTCGCGCCCGCAAAGCACGTGGCTCATCGAGCGCCGCACAAACAACTCACGGCACTCTTTGCACTTGCGCGTCCCTTTTGGTTTGAGTTCGGTTCGATTCACTGGTCAACCGCGAAATTTTAGGTCGCCTATTGCTCGTTTACATCGAGACGCCATCGATATAGGCTGCGCGCACATTCTGGACGGGGCGCGGTCCATTTACAAGTTCGGCCTCAGTAGCTCTCGTCTTCGTGCATGTCGCACTGCGTGAGACCGGCGCCTTCCCCGGCTTCGTACTTCGCGCGGGCATCCACTCGCTTGAGCATCGCGTCGGCCAAGTCGTGCGCAGCCTCGTGGAAGCCTCCGTCATCGGGTGTCGGTGCCGTGGCGTGTCGGATCTGCTCCAACGTGTTCACGAGTTCGTAGTAGCTCGGCGCGTTCGCGTGGCCGTGCGGCACGGTTGGCGGGTTCATCAGCATCACGTTCTCCTATGGTTGTGGCCTGCGCTGAGGCCGAACAGGTTGTTCAAGCCGACCGTCCTTCGGCCGGCGGCTTAACGCCGTCGTTCGGCGTCATGCCCGCGGGTCGCCAAAAATTGCTTGCGGGTCGTCGCCGCGCGCATCTTCTGCGGCCTCTTCCATCAGTCCGCGCCTGATACGTGCCAGCGCAAGCTGCGGAGGCACGCGGGCATTGATCTCAGCATGCAGGCACTTGATGGGGCTGGCTCCGGTCCATATCCGGCCGTCAGGCGCCATCAGCTCCCACGTTCCTGGCAGTGGTTGTGGCGTCTCGGTGTTGGCCAGCGCCAGAACTTCTTCGTCGCTCATGCCTTTCAGAATGTCCATCATCTAGTTCCTCGTTGTTGACGCCGAACAGCCGCGCTGCCAAGCTGGTCAGCGTCGTTGCAGCGGTCTTCGCGGCGGTCATGGCTTCAGGGCTGCGTCAACTGCCGCGCGAGCTGTTGGCATGTCGATCACAAGGCGCTTTGTCAGTTCGTAGGCAATCGCGCCGCGCTGCTGTTCATTCATCAGCACCTTGGGTTCAGCCATTTCCACATACGCGGCAAGCACCACAATCGCGCCGAAGCCGTCAGCCTCTCGCGCAATTTTGTTCGCCGCCGCCAGTCCCGAGCACTTGTCTGCATCGGCGACACCCTTGATCGCAAGCGCCCACAAATCCATATCGCGTTTGTAGTGCGCGCCAAGCAATGAGCGCGCAGCATCGCGACACTCGTACAACTTGGCGGCCATCTGTATTGCGTTCATCGTTCCGCCCTCGGCCCACAGGTCGAGCAATCGTTGGTGTTCACGTCTTTCTTTGTCGTTCACCTTGTTCTCCTGGCTGTCCCTTTCTCGCTCCGGTCATCTGTTTTCCTCCCGCTGAGTGCCGCACGGACTAGAGCAATTGTCCCGCGCCGTGCCGTACCGCATGCCGCTACTCGCCACAGCGTGCGATAGGGGATGTCATGCGTCCTTGCGAACTCGGCCATGTTCGGCACGGCCTTGAGGGCCTTGCGCTCGACCGCTGTCAGTTTGTCTTTGTGCGTCATGGTATCGACTCTATCACGTATTGCCGATTGGCGCACTAGGGAATCTACCTAGTTAAAGCGTGCAAATTGCGCTTGACAAATCGTGCCGATTGGCGCGACACTATCTTCGCCAAACAAAGGAAGGTGCGATGATGATTGATCTCAACGCGAAGTTCAAAGGTCGCTACACCGTTGCTGACGGCTATTCCGGTGGCGATCGCCCTCAGTATTTCACCATTTACGCAAGCGATCTGGCGGTCGATATGACCGACGACGAGCTAGAGCGCGAATACGAGTCGACGATGATCCAACACTTTGAAGAGCACATCACGCCTGAGCACGACCGCCTGCCGTTATTCATCGCGTGGGCACGCGCTCAACTGCAATCCGCAAAGTTTGCCAAGGCCGCAGCCGACAACCGGCGCGAGGATGAGCGCCAGGCTGCTGCCAACAGCATCCACGCCCCAGGCTCTGCCCGCTGGGTCGAGGTGATGGACTCCGAGCGCGGGCCGGACATCGACTGCGACGAAAGCGGCGAATGAAACTCGACATTGAGGCTGCGCGCACCCCTGCCGAGCTAGTGCTTGATGCGCACATCGCCAAGCGGTGCGATACCTGCGCCAGTTGGAGCGACCCGATGCGCCACGCGGACGACGAGATGGACGGGCTGTGTTTGCAGATCAAAAGCGGCTGTTTCGGCCTGCTGCGCTACGCCTCTGAAACCTGCCCATACTGGAGCGCAAAATGATGTGCGACTGCAACCGCTCCGGCCAAGGCCGCACGACGTGCCCAACGCCTATCCTGTGCGATGCAATGCGCTGCGGGATGGCCGACGACCCGCAGATTCACAGCGACACGCCAATCCGAACAAAGCGCTCTCTCGACGAGCTATTCGGGAGGCGCCACTTCGACCCGGTGACCTGGGAGCCTAGCGGATTCCCGCTCCTTCCGTCCCT
>JBEBIR010000394.1:0-4068 GCA_040080315.1 Gemmatimonas sp. | reverse complement strand
GTCTCCAGATCCGACCCTGAATGTCGGCAGCATCGGCCACTGAAACGACACCGGAGCTGTCCGCTGAAATACTGACAGCGCCGGTCGAGGCCGCGAAGCCCACGGTCTATATCGAGACGTACGGCTGCCAGATGAACGTCTCCGATTCGGAACTCATGTACGGCACGCTCACGGCGCACGGCTACACGCCGGTCGATGCGCCGGACGGTGCCGATGTCATTCTGGTCAACACCTGCGCCATTCGCGAGAATGCCGAAACGCGAGTGATTGGTCGATTGGGTGAACTAAAGCGATTCATGAAGCCCGGATCGATCGTCGGGGTGACCGGATGCATGGCGCAGCGGCTGGGTCCGCGGTTGCTCACGCAGGCGAAGCACGTGTCGCTCGTAGTAGGGCCCGACGGATATCGCGCGCTGCCGCAGCTCCTGGACGGGGCGCGTCATGGAGAGCGATTCTCGGCCACTGATTTCGATCTCGAAGAGCACTACGAGGACGTGGTTGCGCGACGCTTCGAAGGCGTGAAGGCGTGGATTCCCGTGCAGCGCGGCTGCAACTATCGCTGCACCTACTGCATCGTGCCGTACACGCGTGGCGAAGAACGCAGTCGTAAACTCGACGACGTCGTGCGCGAAACCCGTGAGGTCGTGGCGCAGGGTCTCACTGAAGTGGTACTGCTTGGTCAGACGGTGAATTCGTACTCCGACGGCACGCACGATTTTGCCGATCTCCTGCGCGCCGTATCGGCGGTTGAGGGTATTCGGCGTGTGCGCTATACCAGTCCGCATCCGAATGACTTCAGTGATCGCGTGATCGCGGCGATGGCGGACGTCCCGGAAGTATGCGAGCACGTGCACCTCCCCATGCAAAGCGGTTCGACCAGGATGCTCAAGCGCATGTTGCGTCGCTATTCGCGCGAGGAGTACCTGGCGTGTGTGTCGCGCCTGCGCGAGGCGATTCCGGGCGTGGCGCTGACCACTGACATCATCGTCGGATTTCCTGGCGAGACCGACGAGGAGTTCGAAGAAACGCTGTCGCTGTGCCGCGAGGTCCGATTCAACGACGCGTTCATGTTCAAGTTTTCCATGCGCGAAGGGACGCCCGCGACGCGCATGCCAGCCGAGTGGAAGGTGCCTGACCGCGTGGTGACGGAACGCTTCGACAAACTGGTGGCCACGGTGCGTGGCATTTCGCGCGAGATCAATCTCACGCGGTTGGGATCGCGCGTCGAAGTGCTGGTCGAGAAAGTCGCCCGCGATGGCGAGCTGCTGCAGGCGCGGTCGCGCGATTTCAAGACGGTCATGGTGCCGTCGACATCGGCGCGCATTGGCGACTATCTCAATGTCGAGTTGACCGGGACCACCGGAGCGACATTCACCGGCACGGTCGTTGGCGGCAAGGGACTCCCGATGCATACTGAGAACTGAGAACTGAGTACTGAGTACTCAGTACTCAGTTCTCAGTGTTGCGTCCGAATGGCCCCGATGGCACTGAATCGGTAACGATGCCGTCGACCGAGCGCAGTATTGTGTGGTGTGCCGCCATTGATTCACGCCACTGTGGGTTGGCTTGTCGGGATATTTGTCGGCTCGGTCGAATCGCTTGGTGCCGTAAGTCTGCCGGTGCTGACATTCGCTGGCGCGGCGGCGGGTGCGCTGCTGGCATGGATCGCCAGCACGGCGGCGGAGCAGGTGTTTCGTCGCGTGATGATCGTCGCCATTGCCGGCGTCGTGGTTGCCGGCGTGTTGAGTGCGCGTGCGGAGTCCGCCATCGAACGCGCGTGCCGAGCGGCCGTTGCCGTGGCGATCACGCAGGGCCACAACGTGTCGGTGGTATTCGACGATCGGATGGCACCGCGGTCGTCGTCGCGGGGAGTCGCGTCCGCTGGCGGGCGCATGACCAAGTGCCGAGTGCCGATCACCGCCCGCATTGGAACGGGTGCGGCCGCACCAGGGCAGTGGATGCACTTTCAGGGCCGTTCGATCACCACCAGTCGTGGTCTGCGGCTTGAGGGAGACATTCGCGCGCCAGCGTCACCGGCGCGTGACTGGCGCCGGGCCGTGCGCGGCCGCACCGGCGAGATCATCGATCGCGATTTCGGACGCAACGCACCGCTCGTACGTGCGCTGCTCATCGCCGATCAGGATGGCATCGCGCCAAGCATTCGCGATACCTTTGCGGACGCCGGTCTGGTGCACATGCTGTCCATTTCTGGTCTCCATGTAGCCATCATTGCTGGCGCATTGCTCACGCTGCTGAGCGCGTTGCGAGTGTCTCGCACGACCGCGTATGTGGTGGCCACGGTGGCGATCACGGTGTATGTCGCGGTGCTTGGTGCACCTGCACCAGCGGTGCGAAGTGCCGTCATGCTGGCGGTTGTCGGGCTCGCCGAGCGGTTGCAACGTCCCACGCATCCGTGGACCGCCCTCGCACTTGGCGCGGCGATTCCAACACTCGAGCCGCGGGTCGTGTTGGATCTTGGTTGGCAATTGAGCGTGAGCGGCATGGCGGCGTTGGTGGCGGCGCGCACGCTCCTGCGCCGCGTGCGAATGCTCGAGCTGCGTGGACGACGCGGCTGGTCGCGACGCGCGTTGCGAAGAGTTCGACGACTGGACGGCTGGCGATACACGGTGACGCGGGAGTTCGTGACCGGAATCGTGGCCACGCTGGTTACCGCGCCGTTGATTGCATGGACCTTTGGTCGGGTGAGTCTGGTGGCGCCGTTGTCCAATCTCGCCGCGGGCCCGATTGTCGCATTTGTGCAACCCGCGCTGTTCCTGGCGCTGGTTGTTTCGCCATGGCCAGTGGTGTCACGAATGGTGGCGGACGCCTCCGCACCACCGTTGGCGCTCCTCGATGGTGTGGCGCGCTTCTCCGCGTCCGTGCCATTCGCATCGTTGCAACTCGCACCCACGGCGGTGAGCGCGCTGTGCGCCGGCGTTGCCGCTGCGGCCTTCGTGCGCGCAACGGCGTCGCGACGATGGATGCCGGGCCTCGTTGTCGCGGCGCTGGCACTCACCATCGCGGTGTGGTCACCGGCCTTCTCGCATGGAACCGGTCGACTGGAAATGCACGTGCTCGATGTCGGGCAGGGCGACGCCTTGGCGCTGCGGACGCCCAAGGGGCGCTGGATCCTTGTCGACGCGGGTCGTCGGTGGGATGGCGGCGATGCAGGTCGACGCACGATCGTGCCCTACGTGCGACGGATGGGCGGCGACGTTGCGGCATTTGTGCTGACGCACGCGCATGATGACCACGTGGGCGGCGCGGCGAGCGTGGTGGCGGCGCTCGACCCTGCTCGCTGGTGGGAGCCGGCATTTGTAACCAGCAGCGAGGCCTATCAACGAGCCCTGGTGACCCTGCGTGACGCGGGCGGCGAGTGGCATCGTGTCCGGCCGGGCGACACGTGGCGACTCGATGGCGTCGAACTGCGGGTGCTCGCTCCGGACTCTGCGTGGACGTCTGCCCAGCGCGATGCCAACGAAACGTCGGTGGTGCTGCGCGTGGCCTTTGGTCGCGTGGCATTCCTGCTGACCGGAGATGCCGAGGCCGAGGAGGAGCGTTGGCTGCTCTCGCACACGGATCACGCGTTGCTGCGTGCCGACGTGATGAAACTGGGACATCATGGGAGCAAGACCAGCTCTACGATTCCGTTCGTGGAGGCCGTGCAGCCCCGTCTTGGCGTCATTTCGGTCGGTGCCGGCAATAGTTACGGACATCCGTCTCCGGAAACACTGGAAACGTTTGCGAACGGGGGGATTCCCCTCGTGAGGACCGACCGCGAAGGGACGTTTGTGGTGGAGACGGACGGCCGTGAGGTGCACGTGCGGGCCGGCCCGGACCGATGGCGGCTCCCCGATCGCCAATAGTTTGCCTGAATGGCTCTTGCCACGTCAGACCCTCGCTGGTCACTTTCCAAGCGTCGCGGCGATCCTTTTATTGCTGGTTCCGCAATCGATTTCGAGCGGCATGTTCAAGCCTGATACGTCCACTCGGTGGCCGCGTCATACAGCCCCGCTGACCCGCCCGTCCCCAGGAGTCCGACCGTGGTCAACCATACCGCGACGTCTG
>JBEBIR010000393.1:0-4079 GCA_040080315.1 Gemmatimonas sp. | reverse complement strand
ACGAACGCAGCCAGCATGTATCGACGCTTCGCGTGACGCAGGGACTGCACCGACGAGCGCAGGCTGCGCAACGTCCGTTGAATGGTGCGCCACCGTCCAGCGTGCAATCCCAGTCGCGTAGCCCACACGGGGGGTGGACCGTTCGCGTTGCGCCGGGCAAGCATCAGTCCAACCGCGCCGGCACCGAGGACGGCAGTGCTATATCCGCCCACCAGCGCCAGCAGTCCGCGGACGCTGGCGCCACGTCCTTGAAAGAGCCACGCGAGCACCACACAGACGAGCGCCAGCGAACACATCTCAAGAAACAGCTCGAGAAACAGCACGAGCACGCGACCAGCGGCGGGCATGCCACTTTCGGCAAGGATCAGAAACCGCGCCGGCTCGGCGCCCGATCGCGCAGGGGTGATCGACGCCGCGAAATCACCGCCAAGGCACACGCGCACCGCCGTGCCAAATCGCAAGGGAAGTCCGACCGCGATGGCCGACGCCTGAATCTTGAGGGCGCGCGTTGTCACCTCGATGCCGACCGCAGCGAGTGCGGCCGCGTGCGCCGACCACGCCAGCAGCGGCATGCCGCCCGCCGGCCAGTTGGTGGCCACCACCCATGTCGACGCTCCAAGCATCGCGGCGAACGACAGGATAGTGAACAGCCAACGGGAGACGGACATGCGGCGCAACTTAGTGAGGGAGACGGCCGCCGTGGCTGCGCTGCCCCATTTATGTGCCGCGCGGCTTTGCCCGGCGTGTCGCCGTTGCCGAGAGCGGATCGTCCGGCCACGGATGTCGGGGATAGCGTCCGCGCAGTTCTTTGCGCACGTCGAAGTACGAAGTGCGCCAGAAGCCGGCCAGGTCGCGTGTGACTTGCACTGGCCGCTGCGCCGGTGAAAGCAGATGCAGCGTCACCGGCACGCGTCCGTCGCACAGCATAGGAGTGGTGCTCCAGCCGAACACTTCCTGCAGCTTCACAGCCAGCACCGGCGCGGCAGGATCGCTGTAGTCGAGCGCAATGCGCGACCCGCTTGGCACATCGAGGTGGGTCGGCGCCAGACGATCAAGCGCGGCGCGTTGTGCCCATGGCACGGTCGCCAGCAGTATCTCCGCCCAGTCGAGCGATGCCAGTTCGCTCCATCGCTTGAGGCCGTGGATGTGCGGCGCCAGCCAGTCGTCCAGCGTGGCGGCAAGTGCATCGCTGCTGACATCTGGCCAGCGCATGTCATGTTCATGAACAAACGCCAATCGTGAGCGCGTGCGCGACCCTGCGTCGCTCCACGGAAGTGCGGCGACACCCGCGCGTCGCACCGCCTGCAGCAGCACCTCGCTGACGCGCGTGGGATCGCCTTGGTTGATCGCGTGCTCCTCGAGCACTATTGCACCGAGCATTGCGCGACGGCGCGCGCGCACGCTCTGCGATGCCTCGTGCCACTCAATCACATCGGTTGTCACGACTGCGTCGGAGAAGGCGTCCAGCACCTCGTCGCGCGTGAGCAGCGCCGCGCGCGCCACGCGATACTCCGGAGGTGCGCCATCGAGCTCCGCAATCGACAGCCACTCAGCCCCAGCCAGCGCGTCACTCCGTTGCACCGCCGCGCCCGTTCCGGCACGCAGAAGAAAACGCGGCTCGCTCCCTGACCGACGCTGCGCCACACGATCGGGAAACGCCAAGGCGAGCAACAGTCCCGTGTGTTCGAGATCGTCGTCACCCGCCGCTGTCTGGCTGACGTCGGTGTCCTGATGCAACTGTTGCACGAGTTCGCGCACCCGGCGCATGGCATCGCGATCGATCGAGGCACCATGCAGCGCGACGGCATTGTCGGAGTGCGCGGTCCGACGTAGTGCCTCAAGCCGCAATCGCAGATCGGCGGGTGGTGGTCCGAAGTCACCGCGCAGCACATCGCGTTCCTCCAGCAGCGCCACGATCTCAGCGCCGAGTCGGGCGAGGCCGCGTTGCTGCGCGCCCAGCATCAGGTGCGCGAGGCGTGGCTCCAGCGGCAGGGCTGCCATTTGTCGGCCATGCGCGCTGATGCGCCCGGTGTTGTCGAGCGCACCGAGTTGTGTGAGCAGTTCGCGCGCTTGCGCAAAGGCACCAGCGGGTGGCTGATCCATCCAACGAACGGTGGTCGGATCGATCACTCCGGCATTCGCCAGTTCTAGTGCCAGTCCCGAGAGATCGGCATCGAGAATCTCGGGACGCGTGCGTGGAACGAGCGCATGATCCTCTGCGGGATCCCAGGCGCGATAGCATACGCCCGGCGCGACTCGACCGGCGCGTCCCCGTCGTTGATCGGCCGAAGCGCGACTCACCCGAATCGTGTCGAGTCGCGTCAGTCCCGCTCGGGCGTCGTAGCGCGGCAAACGCGACCATCCGCTGTCGATCACGACACGCACGCCTTCGATCGTCAGACTCGTTTCGGCGATGCTGGTGGCCAGTACGACCTTGCGTTGTCCGACCGGCGCCGCGGCAATTGCCGCATCCTGTTCTGCCAGCGGCAAGCTCCCGTGCAACACATGCACAACTGCCCGATGTGTCGCCAGCACTGGGTCACCCTGCAATCGTTCGGCAACCCGGCGTTGTTCACTCATGCCGGGAAGGAAGACCAGGATGTCGCCACCGTCATTGACCAGCGCCTCCCGCACCGTACGCGCGATGATCGCCTCCGAGCGCTCGTCTGGCCGCGGAGGCCGATGCCGCGTTTCGACTGGGAACATGCGACCGTCGCACTGCACGCGTGGCACCGGTGCGCCCGCACCGCCCAGGAGTTGCGCGACTCGGTCGCCGTCAAGGGTCGCCGACATCACCAGAACACGCAGCGACGGACGCAGATGCTGTTGCGTTTCGAGCGTGAGGGAGAGGCCCAGATCCGCATGCAGCGAACGCTCATGAAACTCGTCGAACAGCACCGCGCCGTATGCATCAAGCGACTGGTCGTCGGCCAGGAGACGCGTCAGCACACCTTCAGTGACCACCTCAATGCGCGTGCGCGCCGACACGCGAGAATCCCCGCGCACCCGATATCCCACGCGCTCCCCAATGCGTTCGCCGAGCGTGCGTGCCATGAAGTGGGCGGCAGCGCGCGCCGCGAGACGTCGTGGTTCCAGCATGAGAATGCGACGCCCGTCCAGCCAGTGGGCGTCGAGCAACGCAATCGGAACACGCGTGGTCTTGCCGGCGCCCGGCGGCGCTTCCAGAACAGCGCTCGCGTGTGCATCCAGCGCGCGGTGGAGCGCCGGGAGCGCGTCGTCGATTGGCAGCGACGTCGTGAACGCGCTCATGAGTGTGCGGCTACCGGCGCCGGCGCGGTGGCTCTAGCTGCTGCTGCAACCACTGGTGTGCGCGCGTCAGGACCTCGTCCTCGCCGGCGCGCAGTCCGCGCGCCGTCGGTTTGGCGTCCACGACTGGCGTCAATCCGATGCGCTGCACTTGCCCACCGTCCGCGCGTCGAATCTCCTGCGTGGAGATGCCCACCGTGAGTTGACCAGGCACCGAAAGCGGGGTGGCCCAGCTCAACGAACCGGCACTCGCACTGCCGATGAAGGTGACAGCCGACAGCTGTTCCAGCGACAGCGCGAATCGCTCCATCTCGGCACTCGTGCGTTCATCGATCAGCGCCACGATCCGTCCGGTGAGCACGCCGGCCGTATCAGCGGTGCGCCACCATGAGCGCGTTTCCCGCACGTCCGGACATTCGATGGCTGCTTCGCGTATCGACACCAGGCATGGTGCCGTCACGGAACGCTGCACGACGCGCCCCACCAAGGCCCGCGATCTGGTCGCGAGATGTTGCAACAAGCGCATGTCGTCGACCGGAAGCGTGCCACGCAGGTCGAGGACCACGCCGCGTGCCGAGGCCAGCGTCGCGAAGGCAGCGGCGATCGTCGTGTCGGTCAAGCGTTCGATATCCGCATACGCGATGCCGTCACTGAGCACACGCACCGCCGTACCCGCTGGCCGCTCGTGGGCCGGCAGCATCGCGCGATACGCATTCCGACGCGGCACGGTGAGCGTGCGCTCGCGGTTGTTCGCATCGCGCACACGCACCACCACCTCTCCTGGTCGGCCCCGCGACATCTGTCGCGTAAGC
>JBEBIR010000392.1:0-4080 GCA_040080315.1 Gemmatimonas sp. | reverse complement strand
CAGCACGTTCGGCGGCAGCACAAACTCAACGATGGCCGACGTATTCACCGGCGTGACACCGCGGAAATTCGCCCTGACTGCCCACGTTCTACCTCCACCATTCATGAGATGGCCCACCCCCCACATACTCGTCAGCGTGTAGCTGACCGACGGCGTCGCCGCCGTAACAGTCACCGTTACTGTCGCCGTTGCGGTCAACCCGCTTCCGTCGCGGATGGTATAGTTGAACGCGTCAGACCCGACGTAGCCGGCCACTGAGCGATACACAATCGTCTGTCCGCCGCTCACTGTGGCCGTGCCATGGGCCGGTGCACTCGCCTGCGTGACGGTCAGCGCGTCGCCATCGGGATCGGAATCGTTGCCCAGGACCGCCACGGTGATCGATTGCGCGGAACGCACCGAAACCTGGTCACCGGCGGCGATTGGTGCGTCGTTCACCGGCGTTACTGTCACCGAGACATTGGCGGTCGACGTCATTCCGCCAGCATCGGCTACGGTATACGTGAAGGTGGCAACGCCGGAGAAGTTGGTTGCCGGAACAAACCGCACAGATGCGCCGCCCGCGGTGATCTGCGTCAATCCCTGCGCGCTCGACCCGACTGCCGAGATGGTAAGCGCAGTCCCTTCTGGATCGCTGTCGTTCGACAGCACGTTGATCGTCACTGACATTTCTTCGGCGGTGGTCGCAGCGTCGGGCTGGGCCACTGGTGGCAAGTTCAGGTCGTTGTCCGTGATGTTGGCCACCAGCACCGCCGGCACGACACCCTGATAGGTCGCATCAACGGTCGTCACCGAATGCGTCACGCTGCCGGTGTGCGCACCTTCCTGCGCGGCGTCGTCGACCGCTGTCACCGTGAAGAACTGCGGGACCTGCCAGTTCGCGGCCGTGAACGTCAGGGACGCGGGCGAAACTGTTACTTGCGTATCGGCAACGCGTGAAACCGTCACCGGTGAGGTGGGCGCGTGATCCAGTACGATGGCGTAGGGCGCACCCGATCCGCCCTCGGTCACGCTTACGGCGCTTGGTCCAACGCAGATCTTCTGCGCACCATCGTAGCCGACGAGTCGCACGGCGGCCTTCGTCGACGCCGTGGCATTCACATATACCACGCGCATGTTCCGACCAGGCGCAGGATTCAGTCCAGTCACGGTACCGAAGGTGCCGTAGCCACCACCCGTCGCATGCACCACGACGTCAAACAGATGTCCGCACTTACCGGATTGAAATCCGTTGAGTTCCACGATATTGAGCGCGCCTTGCAGGAACACACCATTGCTCACATCAAGCTGGTCGTACTGCGTGCCCGCTGTCGTTCCGCCCAGTTCGATTCTCAGCGCGCCGGTGATAGCGGGTCTGAACGCGTACACCGAGAACAGTCCGGGTGACTGACCGGGTTCGACCACGCCACCGTTTACGGCCACGACGGCCGTAGATGATGCGCCGACACCAAACAGTCGGCCACCGGCGTCGACCGACAACGTGCCGCCGGTGATCGTGCCCGTGGTGGTCAGCGTGCTGCCCAGCACGATCAGCTTCGACACCCCGGAGTTGAGGCCGATGTCGATGTGCCCCGCGTTGACATACGATCCGCCGGATTTTTCGAATGATGCCGAGGTTCCGGTGTTGACCACCATCGTGCCGCTGTTGGTGATGTCCAACGAATAGCGGAACGTGGCGAGCGTACCGCTGTTGAGTGACTGATCGATCACACCGATGTTGGTGAGCCGACCGGTGCCGTCGATGCGCAGCTCACCGCCAAATGCGTCGATCTGACGCACAGGCAGTATCGTGCCACGATTCGTCGGACTTCCGATGAAGGTTACTGCGCCGGGCTGGCCGTTGACCGGTCCGCCCAGCCAGAGCGTGGTGAGCGGCGACACATCTCCTGTGATCGTGCGCGTACCCGTGGATCCGGCAATAATGCCGATGCTCGCGCTATCGGTCGTTCCTGCCGCCATGACCAGATTCGCGCCGTCGAGGACGATGATCGGCTTGCGATTCGCCAACGTGCGTTGACGCACCACACCACCGTTCAGCGTGAACGTGCCGGACGACATCGTGAGTCGGTTGGAGTTCCCCGCGGCGGTGATGAACCCACCATTCTGTTCGAATGTCGGCGCACCCGCGCTGGCGGGAATAACGATGGTGCCGTTTCCGGGCAGCGTGACGGTGCCGGAGTTCTCGTACGCGCCGTTGACTTTGCCAAGCGTGAAGGTGGCGCTGCTCGACAACGTTCCCCGATTGATGATGTCCGCGTTGAGCGCATCGCCCGCTCCGCACCCTCCGCACGGTGCGACCGCGCTGATCGTGCCCTGATTGGTTACCGTGCCGCCCGCGTTCACCACGGCGCCACCGGTCGCGCGCAGATCGAGCGTCGCGTTCGACTGCACCAGAATTCCCTGCGTGATGCTGAGCGTCATAGTCGCGCCGCTCAGCCGAAGCGTCGGTGTCGAACTCGCTCCACCAATGCCCAGTGCGAGGATGTTGACCGGGGTGACATCCACCGCCGGATCGAGTGTGACCATGTACGTTCCCGGCGCATCGATGCAGACGCTGGATGTCGGCCCCGGCACGCCCGCTGGACTCCACTTGGTGCCGTCCGTCCACGCTCCGTTTACGCCGGATGCCCAGCGCGTGGTGCAGGCGCTATTGGCGGTCGGCGCCACCGCCATGCGGGGGTCGGGCAGCGGCGCCGTCAGGTCCGTTCCGGTTGGGGAAGATGATCGTTCGGAACAGGCCGCGAGCGCAAAGACGAGCGCCAGCGCGAAACGCTGGCAATGACGGGTGTGCATGGATCCTCCGAGGGCAGGGGCGACGAATGGCAGGCGCTGTTCTAGCCCGGAGGCTGAAGCGTGCCGTACCGCCCATGCGATATTCGGAGTCGAACTGGCTCAAAGTGGTTGGGAGACCGGAGACGGGCGATCTCATCTGGCGCTCCGTGGCCAGCTGCGGCGCTAGGCCCAGAGAAAACCCGGGTGATCCTCGCCGGTCATGGTGCGGATGGCTCTTTCATAGATCCGCGCGCCGCGATCACCGTTCGTGAAAACCACCATGGCCGTGCCCTTCGTCGGATCGGCAAAGTAGTAATTCTTGAAGCCGGGATTGTCGCCCCACTGCCACGCGTATCGCCGTGTGCCAACGTCCTCCAGTCCCACGCCGAGTCCCCACTGTACCCGCGCATTGCAACGGACCTGTGGCGACATCATCAGGGCGACGACGGCTGCATCTGCACCACCTCGCTGACGCGCCGTGACCACGTGCCGAAGGAACAGCGCGAAATCCGCCGCGGTGGTAAGCAGGCTGGCCGCCGCGTTGTTCGACAGGAAGTTGGGCAGGACTGGAAGTGTGGGCTCTGCCGTGCGAAGGGCCTTCTCGGTATCGTCCACCGTCGCGGCTTCAGCTGAGAGCCCGCGCTCGGCCATGAGACGGCGCAGTTCGAGCGTGGCGGCTCTGCCAAACGGTTGCGACGCCTGTCCGCGACCGTCATGCCCAGCGGCCCGGTTCACGTCAAGCTCCGCCAGCGCTCCCATGCTTGTGCGCTTCATGCGCAGCGGCTCGAACAGTCGCTCGCGCATCAGCACGCCAATGCTCTTGTTGGTGAGCTTCTCGACGATGCGCTGCAGAAAGAAGTACCCTTCGCCGGAATAGGACCAGCGGGAACCTGGTTCAAAATCGGCGGTGAGCGGCTGCGTGTTACTGTTGCGCCAATTGCGCCATCCGCCTGAGTGACTCAGCAGGTGACGCGCCGTGATTCCCGCCGCGCGCGTGTCGCCGGGATTCGGCAGCGGCAGATAGTCGCCAACGGGCCGATCGAGGGACAGCAGTCCATCGTGGACCAATCCCAACAGCACATACGCGAATGCCGCCTTGGTCAGCGACGCTGCCGCATAGACCGTGTCTGGTGTCACGCGTTCGGATTCACCCGCGCGCTGTACGCCCAAGGCAGTCGTGGCAATGCGATCGCCGTTCACCCGCGCAATGCTGAGCGAGGGTACGTTCGCCAGCGGCAGGAGTTGCAGGAGATCGGCTTCTACTCCTCGCGGCGTAGATGGCTGACGCCGCGAGGAGTAGAAGCCGAT
>JBEBIR010000391.1:0-4111 GCA_040080315.1 Gemmatimonas sp. | reverse complement strand
ACCAGATCGTCGTACTCGCGTATCACGCGGACCTCGGCGCCACCACTCGGTCGGCGCTGCCGCATGGGCTCGGTCAATTCGAGCACCTCTTCGGCCATCGCCGAGAGATCGAGCAGTTGATCGGCGCCCGCGTGCATCGGCTCCTGTCGGATGAAGCGACCCACCCGAGACGCGGTAGCCGCCCCCGTCTCCGCCGCTGTTTTTATTCGGTCCGCGTAGTCGCGAACAGCGTCCGGTGACTCGGCGTGGTGTCGAAGCAGATACGCCGCCGCCATGATCGGATTGAGCGCGTTGTTCACGTCGTGCATTACGCCTGCGGCCAGTTGTCCGATCGCCGCCAGCCGTCGGTCGCGGGCCATGATCGCTTCGCGGGCGGCCAGCGCACGCGTGCGCTCGTCGACGATCTGCTCGATGCGATCCGCCTCGTTCATCATCCTCGACTCCAACTCCGCACTGCGCAGCGCCTCCTGATCGAGGCTTCGTTCCAAGCGGCGACTCTCGGACACGTCGCGATCAAGCAGCACCGCGCCGACCACGCGTCCGGTTTCGTCGTGCAGCGGCGCGGCGTGGACTTCGAGGACGCGAGGTTCTTCACCCGGCAGTCCGCGAACGGCCAGCAGTGTCGCGTGCGTCGTGATGCCGGCCAACGCGCGGATAGCAGGACTTTCGAGGAACTCCAGCGGCACATCGTCTTCCAATCGTCGCGGCTGATCGCGTTCCCACAGCTCGCGCACCGTGCGAGGTGACACGCCGCCTATTTCCGTCGTCGCGTGTGCATTCGCGCGTGTGAAGCGCCCGGCCAGATCAATGACGCGCACCGCCTGCGGAAAGAGCTCAGTGATCGTCACCAGCTCGCGCTCCGTGCGCGCCAGCGCCGCGACGAGCGTCGCGGGGTCTGCAAAGGGCAGAGACGGCACGTCGTCGTTGAACGACTCAACGGCCATGGCAGTGAATTGGAATGTGTAATGGACTTGCGAAGCGACGTCGCCCCGACGGCAACCCCCACGTCTTCATCGAAGTTAGCCGCTCCCGTCCCCCGGCGCACGATGTCGCCACGTTCCAGCGATCAGACGCACGCCCCGCTGGTAGGTGACGTAGGCATACGCCCACTGCACCAACACCACGGCGCGATTGCGAAAGCCCACCAGATACATCAAATGCACGAAGAGCCAGAGGAACCACGTGAGGTAGCCGCTCAGATGCAACCAGCCGAAGGCGGCGACGGCTTTGTGGCGCCCAATCGTTGCGAGATCGCCTTTGTGGAAGTACTGAAACGGCTCGCGCGGCCGGTCGGCGAGCGACCTGCGAATCATGCGGGCCGCGTGTCGACCTGTCTGGTTGGCGGTGGGTGCCACCGCAGGAACGGGGCGCCCATCGGGGCGCAACAGTGCACAGAGATCGCCTACCACGAACACCTCGGCATGTCCTCGCACGGAGCAATCGGCTTCCACTTTCACCCGACCTGAACGATCAACCTCTGCTCCCAGCATGCGACCCAACGGTGACGCGACGTTGCCGGCCGCCCAGAAAACGGTGCGCGTGGCTATCGGTTCAGTCCCCACCACGACCGATGCGGCGTCGATGTGCGTCACCGGCGTTCCCAGCAGCACTTCGACACCCATTCGCTCCAGATCCCGCTGCGCAGCGCGCGACAGGTCTTCGGGAAATGTCGGCAGGATGCGGGGACCTGCTTCAACCAGCAGGACGCGTGTCGTCCGTGTATCGATGTTGCGGAAATCCGGCGCGAGCGCGCTGCGCGCGATGTCGGGTAAACTCCCGGCCAGTTCCACGCCCGTCGGACCCGCGCCCACAATCACGAACGTCAGGTTGGCGGTCCGTTCGGCCAGACTGGACGTGCGCTCTGCACGCTCGAACGCCATCAGAAAGCGTTGACGCATGTCGTGTGCATCGGCGATGCTCTTGAGCCCCGGTGCAAACGCTTCCCACTCGTCATGCCCGAAGTACGCGTGGCGAGCGCCGGTGGCCACAATCAGGAAGTCGTAGTGCAACACCGACTCGTCGTCGAGCGTCACCGCCCGGGTATCGGGCTCGATCTGACGCACGTCGGCCAGCAACACCGTGGCATTCCTCTGCTGCCGCAGTCTCCAGCGGATGGGAACGGTGATGTCGCTGGGTGCCAGCCCCGCCGTGGCCACCTGATACAGCAGCGGTTGGAACGTATGATGGTTTTCGCGATCGAGCAGCGTGACGCGCACGGGTGAGCGGCGAAGCTCCCGAGCGGCCGCCAGTCCGGCGAATCCACCTCCAATGATGATGACGTGCGGACGATTCATAGCCTTCTTCAAGTTGACTGCCGTGTGCCACCGTCATGAATGTTACCGAGTTTCGGGGCCGCGCGGTTGACGTCCCGGAACTAGTTTGGTGGCATGACGCCTCCTTTCCGAAGCACCCTGTGGCGCGTACTCAGCGTTCAGGCGGTTGCCCTGGTGCTGCTCTGGATGCTCCAATCCCGCTACGCGAGCTGAACGCGTATGCATTGGATCAACTGGGTTATTGTCGCGGTGTACATCGCCGTCGTCGTTCTGGACGGCCTGCGGCGCACGCGAGGCACCACGAATATCGAGGGCTACTTCCTCGCCAATCGCAGCCTGCCATGGTGGGCGGTCGGGCTCTCCGTCATGGCCACGCAGCTTTCCGCGATTACGCTGATTGGCACGACGGGACAGGGCGCCACCGACGGTCTCAAGTTCGTGCAGTTCTATTTTGGACTGCCCATCGCCATGGTCATCCTCGGCGTAACGCTGGTGCCGTTTCTGCACGGCGCGAAGGTCTACACCGCCTACGAGTTTCTCGAGCGACGGTTCGATGCCAAAACGCGGTCGCTCACCAGTCTGCTGTTTCTGCTCTCGCGCGGTATGTCCTGCGGCACCATCATCGCCGCACCCGCGGTCGTGTTGTCGTCGATCTTTGGGTGGGACCTGCTGTGGTGTGTCGCGCTGATCGGCGTGCCCACCGTGATCTACACGGTGCTGGGCGGCGTGCAGGCCGTGGCGTGGGCCGACGTGAAGCAGATGTTCGTCATCGTCGGAGCGCTTTTTGCCATCGTGGTCGTGCTCATCATGCGCATGCCCATCCCGATTGACGATGCGCTGCGCATTGCCGGCGCCGCCGGTCGACTACAGGTGTTCGACTTCTCCTTTGACCTTTCGAAGACCTACACCTTCTGGTCCGGTGTGCTCGGCGGAACGTTCCTCATGCTGTCCTACTTCGGCACCGACCAGAGCCAGGTGCAGCGGTACCTGGCTGCCAAGTCGGTTGACGAGGCGCGCAGTTCGCTGCTCATGAGCGCCTATTGGAAGATTCCGCTGCAAGCGCTGATCCTGCTCATCGGCGTGCTGGTGTTTCTCTTCTATCTCTTTGAGCCGGCGCCGCTCCTGTACAATCCGCGTCACGATGCGCAGGTCCAGCAACAGCAGCCGGCGGTGTACGCCGAGTTGCAATCGCGCTACGCCTCCGCCATCGCGGTTCGTCAGTCAGCGGCGCGCGCGGCGTCGACCGCGCAACACGCGGGCGATCATGGTGCGGCGACCACGGCACTGACCACCTTCAAGTCGGCGGAACTGGCCGTCGGTGTCATCCGAACGGAAGCGTTGGCAACGGCCGAACGCGTCGCGGGAGAACCGTCGCGCGATGTGAACTACATCATTCCGCGTTTTGTGCTCGATCATTTGCCGCTGGGCTTCGCCGGAATCTTTCTCGCAGCCGTCCTCGCGGCGGCCATGTCCAGCATTGCGGCAGAACTCAATTCACTTTCGACCGCCACCGTCGTCGATTTCTATCAGCGCTGGGTGCGGCCGACGGCCAGCGACGCGCACTATCTCACGGTATCCAAGGCGTCAACGGCACTATGGGGCGTATTCGCCTGCGTGGTTGCCACGTATGCCGCAACGCTGGGATCGCTGATTGAAGTGGTGAATCGCTTCGGTTCGTTCTTCTACGGTTCGATTCTCGGCGTCTTCCTGTTGGCGATGATTCCGCGAGCGCGGGCGCTTGGCGCGTTTGTTGGACTGCTCACCGGCATGGCCGCCGTCGCTGCCGTCGCGATTGGCGTGCCCAGCGTGAGCTTCCTCTGGCACAATCTGATCGGCGC
>JBEBIR010000390.1:0-4116 GCA_040080315.1 Gemmatimonas sp. | reverse complement strand
TGTCGTTCGATAACATCGGCAACACGGCCGTCTACGATCAGTGTGGCCTGCCGCAGCCGGGACGCACGTTGCGGCTGACGATGTCAGTGCGGTAGGCGCCTACTGGAGCAGTGCGTTGAACACCAGCTTGTACGTGCCGTGCGTCTGCGCACGATGCTGCGCGCGAAATCCAATCAGCACGACGCGTCCGGTTCCATACGGCACCGCCACCATCACCGACTTCTTCGCGATGATCGGCTCACCGGTCAGCTGGCCGCTCTGCAGCACACCTTTCTCCACCAGCGACACGATCGTTTCGACTTTCGCCGTGGCGTCGGTAATGTCGTACGCCTGACTGCCGGACATCCAGGTAATCAGCGCGTCGGCCGGCATGCCGTAGCCCAGCGCATTCGCGTTGTCGACCTTTGCGTGAAACGTCGAGCCAGGTGACCAGAATTCCTTGCTCGTCTTTCCGGCCACGACGTCTTTGAGCGGGAGCGCGAACCGATCAATGGCCAATGCCCCGGCCTCGCCAAATGTGAGCAACGTGCCGCCCGCTTGCACGAATGCCTTGATGGCGGCGACCCCGTCGTCGTCGAAACCACTGCGATACTCGGGTGGTGCTTGCCCACCAAATCCACCACCGCGCCCGGCAGGCGGCGCGGTCGGCGCCGCGGCGGCCGCTGGCGCTGCGGCGGCCGGTGCTCCACCACGCCCTCCGCGGCCACCGCCAAGCATCGTGAACGAATTGTCCGCGGGCAGGATCAGGACATCGTACTTCGCGTTCAGATTCCCGGCCTTGAGTTCCGCATCCTTGATATCCGTGTACGGAAACCCGAACTGCTCGAGCGTGAACTGCGTCCATCCGTGATCGATGTTGCCACCGCCGTAGCGCTCGTACATGGCGATGCGCATCCGCTTGAGCGCATGACTCGTCGACGACACGTCGTTGTTCAGGGCGACGAAATTGACACCGGTCGTTGTCGCGGTGCTGGCGACGAGTGCCGCTGGCGCGGTCGCGGCAACAACAAAGTCTCCCGTCTGCGCGCCACCACCCGCCTTATCGACGCGTCGCACGGTCACGTTCTTGTCGAGCAGCAGATTCGCGGCGCGCGCGGCATCGTTGAGCTTCCCGTCAAGGAGATAGCCGTTGCTACCCACGGTGACCGTTCCCGCCGGTGACACCAGTCCGGTCAGCAGCGTGAGCGGCGCGCTCACCATCGTGCTCACCGGATCGGCGGTGACACCCATGAACTCGTTCATCGTGTCGGTGCTCATGTCGTACGGACGGATCGGTGTGCCGTCGGGGTTGCGCGTGTAGCTGTTATCCGGGTAGAACGTCTGGCCCAACAGCCACCGCACCACACCCATTTTCGGTTGCGCCATGGAGACGACATAGCTGCCGCTCGCGTACTGCTTCCCTTCGTGCGTGAACGCCTGCGCGGCGCGATGCACATCAACGCCTTGCCCAATCAACTTGTTCACCATCTTCGTGACGGTCAGTGGGTCATGCTGATTGATCGCCACCACATAGGCCTTCACCGCGCCCGCCGCGCCGCGCTCACTCTGCCGCTTCGCTTTGAGATACGCGTTCTCCAGCACGGTTTCTTTGTTCCGCGCGGCGAGATCGAGGGTTGCCCACGCGGAGACCTTTTGCCGATCGACAATGTCGCGCAAGCGCCAGACACCGCCGGGCCACGGATTGGGGAACGTGGTCTGCTCCTCGTACTTGGGAAGTCCGCGCGTACCGCCCGACAGGACTTCCTTCGGAATGGTGACCGGCGAGGCCAAACTGGCGCTCGCTGATTCGGTGAGCATGCCCGCGATGTTGTGGAATGGTGTGATCCAGTGGAAACCCATGTGTCCCCAGCCGGAGTAGATCGCCATGTTGATCACGCCGGAGAGATTCGCTTCCTCCTCCTTGTACGCCATGTGGGCGCCATACCATGACAGCTCGCGCCAGACCAGCGGATCGGCAAAGGGCCGCACCGGCTCGGCGTATGGCGGCAGAAAAATGCGCGCGCCACCTCCGCCCATGTGATGGTGATCGACATACGCTTCGGGTTTCCAGTCCCGGAACAGCAGCCTCGACATGTATTGCGATTCGATCATATTGGACATGAACGCATCGCGGTTGTTGTCGTGTCCCACGTACTTCTGATACAATGACGGGTAGGTGCTGCCCTCGTACTCGGTGCCGACGTACTTGTTGTACCAGTCGGTCATCCAGATCTGGCCGTCGGGATTGAAGCCCGGGACCATGATGGACACGACATTGTCAAGAATGCGTAGCGTTTCAACGTCGTTCCGCGCCGCGAGGTCGTAGATGAGTTCGGGCGCCATTTGACTGCCACCGATCTCGTTGGCGTGCATGCTCATCGACTGCAGCACGAAGGCCTTGCCATCACGGACGATGCGCCGAATCTCCGGCTCCGGCACCGCGCGCGGATCAGCGAGCCTGAGATTCCATGTCCGCAGCGTTTCCAGCCTGGCGAGATTCGCGGGCGATGAGACGAACACGGCGAGGAATGGATTCCCCATGGTGGTCGGCCCCATGTTCACGACCTTGATACGCGGGCTCTGCTTGGCGAGCAGGGTGTAGTACTCCACCATCTTGTCCCATCGCGCCATCTTGCGATCGGCACCCATGCGGAAGCCGAAGAACTTTTCCGGCGTCGTGATCGCGGCAATCACCGGCGCCGCCGGCCGCGTGGGCATCGCGTTTTGCGACTGGAGCGGACCCGCGGCCAGCAGGACGGAGAGGGCCGTCGCGCGCAACGCGCGGGGCGGGAGTGTCAGGACGTCAAATAGCGGGCGCATACCGGCTCCTGGTGATTCGAGGTCAGCGATCGGGCAGCACGAAACCATAGTGTGCGAATACGTCGCGCGCGGCCGTCGTCTGGAGGAACGCATGGAACTCACGGGCCGTTGACGTGGCACCCTTGAGCAGGACCATGCGCTGCCGCAGTGGCGCGTGCCATCGCGCATCAATCAGTACAAACGTACCCGCGGCGCGAACGTGTGGTGTCATCGCGAGCGAGAGGGGGATGATTCCGCCCTGCGCCGAGCCCGACATCGCGAACTGCGTGGCCTGTGCAGCGTTTTCTCCAAGCACCAGGCGCGGTTGCAGCGTTTGCCACACGCCCAGCGCCTGCAGCGCTTCCTTCGCAGCGCGACCGTACGGCGCGTGATCCGGATTGGCAATCGCAAAGGCGCCGATCCGCCCGCTGCGGACCGCCGCGACGAAGCCGCGCATGCTGGAATCCGACTGCCACGCGGCTCCGCGAGGAATGAAGAGTCCGATTCGCCCGGTCGCGTACAGCGAACCCGTCCCATCAGTCTTTCGGTCGGCCACCAGCCGTTGCACGTATTGCTCATCGGCAGAAAGGAACAGTTGAAACGGCGCGCCGTTGAGGATCTGCTGCGTAAATGCACCCGACGAGCCGAACACGAGGCGAACGGATTTTCCGGTCTGCTGTGTGAACAGGCGCGCGAGTTCGGGGAGTGCGACATTCAAATCGGCGGCGGCGGCGACCACCGGCACGTCGCGCGCCTGCGCTGAGGCCACCCGACTGCCGAACAGTGCCAGCACGAGCGCGATCATCGCCGGAACATCGATGGCACGACGCACTATGAGGACTCGGCCAGGTCGAGAATAGCGCGCACGACATCGGAGTTCGGTGCCGCCAGCACCTCCTGCACCGGCCCCGCCTGCAGCATCACGCCGTGATCGATCACCACCACATCGTCGGCGAGCGCAATCGCTTCATCAAGATCATGCGTCACCAGAATGATCGGGGCCTGGAGTTGCCCTCGCAGCGCCGCGAGATCGGCCTGCAGTCGGCGACGCGTGCGCCGATCGATGGCAGAGAACGGTTCATCAAGCAGCAAGATGTCGGGCTCACGTGCCAGCGCGCGCGCCAACGCCACGCGGTGCTGTTCGCCACCGGACAGCGAGGCGGGACGGCGTGCACCAGTTCCCGCGAGACCGACGCGCGCGAGTATCGCGTCGGCAGCGGCCTGTCGATCACGACGCAAGACATGAGAGAGCGCAATCTCGACGTTTTCACGCGCCGACAGATGCGGAAACAGTGCGTACGACTGAAACACGAGTCCGGTGCGACGTTCATGCGGCGC
>JBEBIR010000389.1:0-4120 GCA_040080315.1 Gemmatimonas sp. | reverse complement strand
GGGTAGTACTGCCCTCGCTGCTCACCCCTCCCGCGCTCACGACCTGCTGTTGCTCACCGCCTCATCATCAGGGCACTACGATGGTGCCCGCGCTCGCTTCGAGCACACCGCCGTCAGAGGCTCGTCGCCACACTATGTTGACGTGGTATTCACCAGGCCTCACCACCGCGCGCAAACTCGCCGGTGTGATGTCCTTGACGGTGACGTCACGGATGCCGTTCGCCGCGACGTGGAATGAATAGAGCGGCAGAATGCACGCACCACCGGCGGGACGATCATCCCACGCGATCGGCATCAGCGCCCGGCCATTGACTTCACGCAAACGCACACCGAATGCGCACGCGCCGTGCTGCACGAGTACAGAGTCTGTTCCGGTATTGATGAAGCGTGCCCTGACGCGCAGTTGTCCCGATGTCGCATCGAGCACCACACTGGAGCCCGTCACCACAACGTTCGGTGAGGCGATGCTGGTCGCCATCCACGGCCAGTCATCCCACACGACGGGCTCAGGAGAAACCGACTCGCCGCACGCGAACGCCGCGACACCCACGAACACTGCCACGCCCGCCCGTCGGATTCCGTCTCGCATCTTCCCTCCGGAAACGCGTTGTCACACGAACAACAATCGTTGCGAATCGTACGTCACCATGATTGACTAGTACGCGGCCGTCCGTGCCACGCGCGCGAAACCGATGAACCAAGGTGTCGATGTCCTCATACACTCCGATCCAGCGCATGTACCAGCATATGGCCTGGGCTGACGCACGTACGCTGGCCATGCTTCGCGCGATGACCGATCCGCCGCCTCAGGCGCTCGACCTGTATGCACACATGCTCGCGGCCGAGCACATCTGGCTGCGACGTATTGACGGCGTCGTCCATCTGTACGATGTATGGCAGGCGATTGGTCTCGACGAATGCGAGCGACTCGCGCATGCCAATCACGCCGGATTCATGCGTGTGTTGTCAGAAGCCGATCGGCTTCGACCCGTCACCTACCAGAATCTGGCGGGCACGACGTACACCACACCGCTTGAGGACATCCTGATTCATGTGTCGCACCACGGGATGTATCATCGCGGACAAGTCGCGCTGCTGGTACGAGCCGCTGGCGGGCGACCGGAGTCGACTGACTACATCACATTCCAGCGCGAAGCGCCCTGACGCGACGAAGGGCCGCCGGAATTTCCGGCGGCCCTTCTGGTTGTCGCGAAGTCGAGGCTTAGCCGCGGATCTTCGTGACGTTCTCTGCGGCGGGACCCTTCTGGCCCTGCACGATGTCGAACTCGACGCGCTCACCTTCGGCTAACGTGCGGAAACCACCGCCCTGAATCGCCGAGTGATGCACGAAGCAATCCTTCGAGCCATCGTCGGGCGTGATGAAACCAAAGCCCTTCGCGTCGTTGAACCACTTCACCTTGCCGGTCGTACGCATGGCACTGCTCCTGTTGCTGTGTGTTCGGAGTCCGGCCCTGCCGTACGCACCGAGCACTCGTTGTTTCGCGGACTCAACCCCCGCGCGGGTTGTCGGAACCCTTCGACTCCGACCCTTCACTCTCCCCAACAGACTCACCTACGAAAAAGGGACCCGCGTGAAGCCAGGTCCCCGAGGTCGCCCGCTGTTGCGTATCCCGCGCCATAGACGCGCCTGCTGGTTTAAGTGCTCCGAAACGGTAGCATGGCCCTGTCAAGCTGTCAACAGTCAATTTTCGAGAATTTCGCCGCCCGCCCGTTCCCGTGCCGGGAGCGTCTGGTCCGTCGTCCCTGTTGCAGAGACCCCGCCGACCCTTCCCGAGGCCGCATGACCAAGCTGCTGGTGGCCTGCTCCACATTTGTGCTGAGTTCCGTCGGATGGTATGCCGGCGCCTACGTGGGGCTGTTCACAGCCTTCGTGTGCGCCATGGTGGGCACCGGCCTCGGGGTGTACGCCGGACGGAAGCTGGCCGACCACTGGGGGATGTAGTCGCTGGAACGGCTGGACTCGCGTCGGTCAAAGACCGACCTTCCCCGCCATGCCACCTCCCCAATTGCCGCGCCTGCTGGGCGGTACCGTCGTCGCCGCGGCCTTGGTGTCCATCGTGACCGCCCAGGGCCCAGTCGAGTGGATGCTGGCGCACTATGTCGCCAAACCGCTCGCCACGCTCTCGATCCTTGCCCTCGCCCTCACCGCGACGAATCCCCTTTCGGCACGGTATCAACGCGCGCTGGCCGCCGGCCTGGTGCTGTCGCTCGTCGGCGATGTCCTGCTCATGGTGCCCGCCGATCTGTTCGCCTTCGGACTCGGTGCATTCCTGCTCGCACACTTGTGCTACCTCGCCGCCTTTCTCGGCGAGAGCCGATTGCTGGCACGACCGATTGCGCTCGTCGGGTACTCGCTCGTCGCACTCGCGCTCATGGCGGCCGTCTACCCCTCGCTACCGGCTCCGTTACGCGTTCCGGTGATCCTGTACGTCGTGGTGATTACGCTGATGGCGACACAAAGCGCCGTCTGGATGATGGGCACGCCGTCCACCAGTTCACGTCGCGCGGCCGTCGGTGCCGCGTGGTTTCTCGTGTCTGACGCGACCTTGGCCATCGATCGTTTTCGCACCGACGTGCCGTATCGCCACGTCATTGTGCTGGGCACGTACTTCATCGCGCAGTGGTATCTCGCACGAAGCGTCTCGCGCGCCGACACATGAACAGTCCATTCGTTCTCCTCGGGCTGGCCAGCATCCTGGTGACAGGACACGCAGTATGCGCTCAAGCGCCACCACGTCTGATGCGCGCCGGTGATGTCGACACGCTGGCATTGCGTCGCTCGGCAGTGCGCATCGCCTACGGCACGGACTCGCTGCAGTTTGGCGAGCTGCGACTGCCCGACGGACGCGGACCGTTTCCGGTGGCGGTCGTCATTCACGGCGGCTGCTGGCTGTCGCGATACGCGACACTGCGCAATACCGCCGCACTGGCCGAGGCGCTCGCCGACAGCGGAGTCGCCACGTGGAATATCGAGTATCGCCGCTACGATCACCCGGGTGGTGGATGGCCGGGCACGTTTCGCGATGTGGCCAACGGTGTCGACTACGTGCGCACGCTGGCGCGTTCGTATCCGCTGGACACCAGCCGCGTGGTGGCTGCCGGTCACTCCGCGGGTGGTCATCTCGCGTTGTGGCTCGCCTCTCGTCGAACGCTCGATGCCAACAGTCCGCTGGTCAGTGGCACACCCATCGCGCTCACCGGCGTCGTGTCGATTGGCGGCATCGCCGACCTGCGCGAGTTCTACACGCGAGAGCGAACGACGTGCGGCAATCCCGCCGTGGAGTCGCTGCTGGGAGGCGTGCCGGACAGTGTCGCGGCGCGCGTGCGCGATGCGTCGCCCATTGAGCGACTGCCGTTGCGCGTGCCCAGTGCGCATGTGGCAGGCGCGCGCGACTTCATAGCCCCCGCGGCGGTGCGCGAGGCCTTCGCCGATGCGGCGCGTCAACGCGGTGACAGCGCGTGGGTGATCACCGTTCCTGTCGACGGCCACTTCGAGGCCATCACACCGTCGCGAGCAGCGGGTCGCGCGGTGATCGACATCATTCTTCGATTCGCGCGAGGCACCCGCCCATGATCGGCCACATTCGACAATCGCAGATTTATGTGGACGGCGTGGCGGGCAAACGTCCGCTGGTACCGGTCAGCGAACACGCGCTCGAGGCGCGCGCGATCGCGGTAATGCGTCCGGAAGCCGCTGCCTACATCGTGGGTGGGGCCGGACGAGAAGATACCATGTCGGCGAACCGTGCCGCCTTTGCGCGCTGGCACATCGTGCCGCGCGTTTTGCGCGACGTGGAGCACCGCGACACCAGCACGACGCTGCTGGGCATGTCACTGCCGGTGCCGATACTCACGGCGCCAATCGGCGTGCTGGAACTCGCGCACGGCGACGCCGATCTCGCTGTGGCGAAGGCCGCCGCGGACGAAGGCATTCCGATGATTTTCTCGAATCAGGCGTCGGTGGCAATGGAAGCGTGTGCGGCGGTCATGGGTGATACGCCGCGCCTGTTTCAGTTGTACTGGTCTCGTTCGGATGATCTCGTACAGAGCTTTGTGCGACGCGCCGAACAGTGCGAGTGCCGGGCGATCGTGCTGACAC
>JBEBIR010000388.1:0-4126 GCA_040080315.1 Gemmatimonas sp. | reverse complement strand
GGGTAGTGCTGCCCTCACCCACTCACCCCTCCAACGCTCACTACCTACGTTTTGCTCACCCCTCCTCGTTCACCACTCCACCCGTCCCACCACTTTGTCCTTGATCATGATCGTCCGGTCCGGCACCACCGTGCCCGGCGCCAGATGACACCCGTCCACGTAAGCGCGAACGCCGATGGAAACCCCGGCGCCGATCTTTGAGCGAAACACCACCGCCCAATCCTTGACGGTGACGTTGTCACCGATGCGCGTCATTTCATGCGGCAGACTCGCGTCGTCCGGTCCGCCATGCACCACCACGTGGTACCCGAACGAATCGCCGTTGCCCACGTCGATATCGCTGTGCTCAAGTGCGTGGAACGTCACGCGATCCTGCAACCGTCCCACAATGCCGAAATGAAAGTGTTCGCCTTCATCGGCACGAATGGACACATCGCGCCCGACCTTGGCCAACAATGCGATCAGCGGATCGTCCATGCGAACGGCACCCACAATGCGCATCTGAATCTCGGGATGCGACTCCGCGATACCGGCAAACGTCGGCAAGTCGGCGTCGTGGTTGAAATCCGAATGTCCCGGATCACGACCCGCGCCGCGGAGCTGTGAAGGCGAGATGTGCGCGAGATCGGAGTAGCCGGACGCGAAGGCCCCGTTGACATGCAGCACGCCGTGCATGAACTCGCGATCCGCATCAGTGACCTTCGTGACTTTGCCGAGTGCTTCGCTGTCCGCTTCCGCCTGCGTCTGGATCCACTTACCCGGAAGCACCTTCATCCCCGAGCGAATGACAATGCCGGGTGACACTTTCACCAGATGGGTGACCATCGCGTCCGGTTCGACGGTCGCGCCATCGATCATGGAATTGAATCCGACGAACGCGGGCAGTCCCTTCGGCGCACCAATCGTGGCCGGGCCGACGATCGTGGCACCGTGCGCAATGCTGACGTGATCGCCGAGCACGACAAGCTTCCCTGACAGGACGACGTTGTCCTGCACATTGGTATCATCCCCGATCGCAATCGGACCGAGCGTGCCATCGAGTGACGCGAACGGCGCGACGAACGACCGGCAGCCGATCATGATCCGATCGGCGCGCTCGCGGTGCACGCTTGGATCGATATAGGAAGCGAATCCCGGCCCCGCCGTCTCCGGAAACACCGATCCGTTCGCGGTCAGGTGGGTGAGGGCGCTGCACGACGAGGTGGTCGAGGCCTCGGGGTGAGCAGGCGCGGTTGGCTTGCTGGCCGTCGGTGGGTGCTGTGCCCTGACCACCATCGGCGCGAACGATGTGGAGAGCAGTGCGACGAGCCGGACGAACGCGCGTGTTTTCGGCGACATGTGACGATTGGCAACGGGGAGTGACGGTTCGATGCTGCTGCTGAGTATCGGCTGCTCGTCCCGGAACAGCAGCGGCGAGTGCTGTCCCGACGCTGCTCGTACAGATAGACTCAAGGGTGCCGCGCCCGCATCGGGTTTGGCCCTACATCCTCTCCCCCTTCCCATGCGATTTCGCACCCTCGCGTTCGTAATGGCCGCGCTGGCGCTCGCGGCCTGCAAGCCGACGAAGAAGCCGACCACCGTGCCCACACCCGCACCGAACCGTCCGGCCGGAAACGGAGCGACCACGGGCGCTCCCGCACCGGGCACTCCGACGACCGGCGTACCCAATCAGCCGCCAGCAGGGATCCCGAATCTCGGCGCGTTGGGCCTTGGAGGAGCGGCCGAGCCAAACCCGCGTCCTTACGCGACGGTCATCACCGCGCGGGCCAAGTCGAAGAAGGGCGTGTTCGACGTGCATCAGGTCGGATCGAGACTGTATTTCGAGATCCCCGCCGACCAACTCAGCAAGGATTTCGTCATCACGTCGGTGCTGGCCGGAACGGCAGCCAGCATCGGCATCAACGGCACGCTGGGTACCGATCGCGTGATCCGGTTCGAGCGCCGCGAAAGCCGCATCTTCATCCGCGACGTCAACTACAACAACGTCGCCACCGACAGCGCGCTCTCAACCAATCGCGCGATGTCGCTGATCGGCATTTTCCCGATCATTACCGCGCTCAATGTCGAGACGTACGGCAAGGACAGCGCGTCGGTGATTGAAGTGACACGTCTGTTTACCGGTGGCGTCCCGGAGTTTGTCGCGAACGGCCGACGAGCCACGGTCGATGCCACACGATCGTACATCGACAAATTTGCCGCGTTCGCGCGCAACGTGAACGTGACCGCCGTACAGACGTATACGCCGCAGGGCGGTGCGGGTGCGCTGCCCAATATTCCCGGATTGAACCTGGGCGGCGGACCCTCCGCTGTCACCGAAGCGTTCGCGTTTTCCATTGTGCGACTGCCCGATCAGCCCATGGCACCGCGCTTCATGGACGCGCGCGTCGGCTTCTTCGGTGTGACGAAAACGGACTTTGGCTCGCCGCAGCAGCGCGTCCTGCCGCGACAGTATGTGGCGCGTTGGCGGCTCGAATGCTCCGACGTGAAGGTCGGTAATCTCTGCGTTCCGAAAAAGCCGATCACGTATTACGTCGATCCGGCCACGCCAAACTGGCTCAAGCCGTGGATCAAGCGCGGTATCGAAGAGTGGCAGTCCGCGTTTGAATTGGCCGGCTTCAGCAAGGGTATCGTCGCCGGTGACGCACCAAACGATCCGGACTTCTCTGGCGAGGACGCGTCGGTGGCCATGGTGCGGTGGCTGCCAAGTCCCGTGGCCAATGCCGTTGGACCCAGCACCGTCGATCCGCGCAGTGGTGAAATCATCGACGCGGATGTGCAGATGTACCACAACATCATGGATCTGCAACGCGATTGGTATTTCACGCAGGTGGGTCATCTCGACACCCGCGCGCAGGCATTTCCCTTTCCCGATTCGTTGATGGGGCGACTCGTGCAGTTTGTCGCCGCGCACGAAGTCGGACATACGCTGGGATTTCCGCACAACATGAAGGGCAGCTCGACCTATCCGGTCGACTCGATCCGCTCCAAGAGTTGGGTGGCCAGAATGGGCCATTCACCGTCCATCATGGATTACGCGCGCTTCAACTACATCGCCCAACCCGAGGACGGCATCGCCTTGGGCGATCTCGTACCCAAGGTCGGGCCGTACGACAAGTTCGCCGTGATGTGGGGCTACAAGCCGATTCCCGGCGCGAGTACGCCGGAAGCCGAACGGACCACGCTGGATACGTGGGCGCGCATGCAAGACAGTGTGCCCTGGTACCGCTTTGGCGCTGGTGGCGTAGATCCGGGCGAGCAGTCCGAGGCGATTGGTGATGCGGATGCCGTGAAGTCCACGAGACTCGGATTCAAGAATCTCCGCCGCATCATGGAACTCGTGGTGCCCGCGTCAACCCGCGACAAGACCGCCGACTATTCGCTGCTCCGCACAACCTACGGTGCGGTGCTGGGACAATGGGCGACCGAGGCCAATCACGTGACCCGAGTGGTCGGCGGATTGAACAAACAGGAAAAATTCGTCAGCCAAAGCGGTCCGGTTTGGTCGCTGGTCCCGCGTGCCCGCCAGAAGGAAGCCGTGCAGTTCCTGAACGAGGAAGTGTTCACGACACCAACCGCGCTGATCAAGTTGGACATCCTGCGCAAGCTCGAGTCCGACGGCAACATCAATCGGGTGAGCGGCGCGCAGGGACGCACACTGAACTCGCTGGTGGCGAACGCCAAGTTGCAGCGCATGGTGGAGTACGAGGCACTCGCGACCAACAGGAGCGACGTGTACTCGTTGGGTGAGATGCTCACCGACCTCCGTCGCGGACTCTGGAAGGAGATCTATACCGGAGCACCCATCGACACGTATCGTCGTCGGCTGCAGGCCACCTACGTTGAGGCAATGGCCAGCAAGATCAAGCCACCCGCTACCAACGCGCAGGATGCCCTGCTCGCCCAGTTGCTGGGAATCGGCGGTCCCGCGGGAACGCGCGATTTCCGTCCACTCATCAAGGATGAGATGCGAACACTCGATCGTGAACTGGCGGCGGCCATCAGCAAGACCAGTGATCGGACGTCACGCGCGCACCTGAGTGATGTGCGCGATCAGATCAAGGCGATGTTGGATGTGAAGGACTGAGTGGTGAGAGGGGTGAGCAACAGCAGGTAGCGAGCGTTGGAG
>JBEBIR010000387.1:0-4129 GCA_040080315.1 Gemmatimonas sp. | reverse complement strand
GCGCGCCCACCGGCGCCGACACGGCTTCCGCAATCGTCTGACACTTTTCGGGACATGTTGCCGTAGGGTGAAAACGGTCCTAACATAGGACAACCACAAGTGCGCGTCCCGCTCCGGTTGGAGTGGGGCGCGTTCTCGCGACCAGCCGCACTACGATTCGTGGCGGCATCCAGGAGCTTGTCATGGCGCTCGGCGACTTTCTGCGGAAGCAGTTTATCGATGTCATCCAGTGGACCGAGTCGGGTCCTGGAGTCCTCATGTACCGCTATCCCATGCGGGACATGGAAATTCAAAGTGGCGGCAAGCTCACCGTGCGTGAGTCGCAGCTGGCGCTTTTCGTCAACGAAGGCAAGGCCGCCGATCAGTTTGGTCCCGGCTTGCACACGCTCATCACCAGCAACCTCCCGCTGCTGACGAACCTGCAAAACTGGGACAAGGCTTTCGAGTCGCCGTTCAAGAGCGATGTCTACTTCTTTTCGACGCGCATTCAGACCGCGCAGAAGTGGGGCACGCAGCAGCCGATCACGATTCGCGACAAGGAGTTTGGCGCAGTCCGGTTGCGCGCGTTCGGTGTCTACGGATTTCGCGTGGCCAATCCGGCGGTCTTCCAGGCCAACGTCGCCGCCACCGATGCCGAGTACACCGTCGAACAGATTGAGCCGCAGCTGCGAAACGCGGTGATCAACGGCTTCACCGGTGCATTCGCCAACGCGCAGGTGCCGTTCCTGGACATGGCAGCGAATCAGGCGGAGCTGGCCAAGCAGATTGCCGCGGCCGTCGCGCCGACGTTTGAGCAGCTTGGCCTCAAGCTGGAGTCGTTCACGGTCGAGAACCTGTCGCTCCCCGACGAGCTGCAAAAGCGTCTCGACGAACGCATCTCGATGAGCATCATCGGCGACATGCGCACGTATACGCAGTTCCAGGCGGCGCAGAGCATCCCGATCGCGGCGGCGAATCCCGGCGGGGTGGCCGGTCTGGGTGTTGGTCTTGGCGCGGGCATGGGTATGGGCGCCGCGATGGTTGACGCCATGCGTGGTTCTGCGGCTGGCGCCCCTGCCGCCGGGGCCGCGAGTTCGGCGCCCGCGCCAACGGGCGAGACAAAGTTCTGCCTGCACTGCGGCAAGCCGATTGCTGCTGTCGCCAAGTTCTGCCCCGAGTGTGGCGGCTCGCAGGCGTAGTCGCGATATCAACCGAGATCGCCGATGAACGGCAGTGAGTGGGTTGTCGAGGCGCACGGGTGTGATCCCGTGCGCCTCGGCGACGTGTCGTCGATGAATTCGCTTTTCGATGCCATCGTGCGGGCATTGCGCCTCAATCCCGTCGGCGAGGCGCACTGGCACCAATTTCCGTCGCCGGGCGGTGTCACGGGCATGCTGATGCTCGCTGAGTCGCACCTCACGGTGCACACGTTTCCCGAGCATGCGTCGCTGTGCCTGAACTTGTTCTGCTGCACCCCGCGACCGGAGTGGGCGTGGGCGGAGCGTCTGGCGGAACTCGTGGGGGCCGAAGAGGTGCGCGTGCGACGGCTGGACCGCGTGTATGTGACTGCAGACGGGAGACGGGAGACGGGAGACGGGAGACATCCGGATCCCCACCCTCTCCAGTCTTCCGTCTCCACTCTCCCGTCTTTCCTGTGACGTCCCCCGCGCCCCGCACGGCCGCCTGCCCCAACTGTGGGGCGGCCATTCGCTTCCTGTGGTCGCAGGCCGTGCAAACGACTTGCACCTACTGCAAAGCGGTGCTGGTGCGTCGCGATCTCGATCTTGACTTGGTCGGACGACAGGCAAATTTCCCCGAGACCGGCTCGCCAATTCAGATTGGCACGGAAGGGAAGTGGCGCGGCTCGACGTTTCAGGTGGTCGGCCGCATCGCGTACTCGTGGTCGCGCGGACGCTGGAACGAGTGGTATTGTCGCGTGAGTGACGGCACCAGCGCGTGGTTGTCGGATGCGCAGCTTGAATATGCGATGACGGTCGCGGTGAAACCGAGTGGTCCACTTCCGGATGCGGACGCGGTGCGTGTTGGCGACACGTTCATTTGGGATGATCACGCCTACGACGTGTCGACGATCACGCAGGCGAGCTATCTGGGCACCGAAGGCGAGTTGCCCTTTACCTCGTTCACGCGCGAGCAATGTCTGTTCGTCGACTTGCAGAACGATTCAGGTCAGCTCGCGACGGTGGATTTCAGCGACCATCCAGCTGTCCTGTATCTGGGCGAGTACGCCGACTTTGATACCTTCGCGTTCACGCATCTGCGCGAATTCGAGGGGTGGTGACGTGAGGAGATTCGCGTGACCACTCCTCTCGACCCGGCGCCAGCGCGTCCTCAGGCTGCGTCGCTGTCGTGCCCCTCGTGCGGCGCCGCCATTACGCTGCGCGCACAGGGATGGGCCGTCACGGTTGCCTGCGGTTCCTGCGGTGCCGTGCTTGACGCGACCGATCCAAACCTTCGTGTGCTTCAGCGTCAGGCTGAAGCCATCACGGCAGAACCGCAATTGCCATTGGGCACGCGCGGTACGTGGCATGGTGCATCGTGGGAGTTGATCGGATTTCAAGTAGTCACGATCACGGTGGAAGGCACGGACTACTCGTGGAGTGAGTACGTCGCCTTCAATCCCTATCGCGGCTTCCTGTATCTCTCCGAGTATCAGGGACACTGGAACGTGATCGAGAAATTGCGCCGTCGACCGCGGATCGACGTGGAAGGCGGTCGACCGGTGGCGCGACTCGACGGCCAGACGTTCAAGCACTTCCAGACGGCGACCGCGCGCACGACCCTCGCCCTTGGGGAGTTTCCCTGGGAGCTTCGTGTCGATGACGCCGTGATGGCGCGTGATTTCATCGCGCCGCCGTACATCCTGAGCGCCGAGGCGTCGGACGGCGAGACGACGTGGTCGATGGGCACGTACACGCCGCCCGACGTGATCGCCAAGGCGTTCGGTCAGACCGGTGCGATGGCGACGCCGGTCGGCGTGTTCGCCAACCAGCCAAATCCGCACGCAGCGACGTCGGGAACAATCTTCCGCCGATTCGGCCTGTTCCTGCTGATCCTGACGGCGATCCTGGTCGGGAATGTCGCCGTATCGCGCGGCACGGTGGCGTATACGAATCGCTTTTCGTTTGTCCACGGTTCCGACGATTCGTCTGCGTTTGTCACACCGGCATTCGTGCTGGGTGGTCGAACGTCCAGCGTGACGATCGACGTCGAGGCGGAGCTGTCCAACAACTGGCTGTTTTTCGACTTCACGCTCATCGACGAGGCGACAGGTACGGCCCGTGGATTCACGAAGCAGGTGAGCTACTACTCCGGTGTTGACGGCGATGGTCGATGGACGGAAGGAAGTCGTCGCGGCCGTGCGCGGCTGGCGTCGGTCCCCGCAGGACGCTACTTCCTGCGCGTGGCTCCCGCGGGTGGTGAACCGGTGTCGCCGAGCGTGGACTACGCGCTGACGGTTCGACGCGATGACCCGAGTTTCGTGTTCTATCTGTTCGCATTCTTGGCCCTGCTCGTGCCGGCGGTGTTGTCGCTGCTTGTCAGGGGCGCATTCGAAACGCGTCGATGGGCAGAGAGTGACTACGGCGCATCCACCGGATCGGCCTCTGAAGACGACGGAGACGACGAATGAGTGTTCGCCTGTACACGCTGTGGGGAGCGGCCGTCCTGCTGTTGCTTGGCACCGCACAGTATCGAGGGTGGTCGATGAGTTCGGCCACACAAGGGAAGGCCAATCCGACGTCTGTCCGCGCCAATCCCGGCGCGTATCGTTCACCCTATTTCATTCCCGGCCGCATGATGCGCGGGAAGTGACGGAGCCTGATCATGGATGCGATCTGGACCAACGTGGCGAGTGCGGCCGTGTTCGCGGGACTTGGTGTCGTGCTGTTCGTCGTCGCGTTCGTTGTGCTGGACATGCTCACGCCGGGCAAGCTGTGGGATGAGATCGGCGAGAAGCGGAATCAAGCGGCTGCGACGCTGATGGGCGCCGTGGCGATTGCGCTGGGGATCATCGTCGCGGCGGCGATACATTAGCCGACTGCGGAACTACAGACAGCACGACTGAAGACGGAAGACGTGAGACGCAGACTTTGAATGCCGCGCTCTTTATTTCCGTTTGCCTGATCGCGGC
>JBEBIR010000022.1:0-17339 GCA_040080315.1 Gemmatimonas sp. | reverse complement strand
CGTACAGCGTGACCAAGAGCGTTCCGAGTCCCGCCGCGCGATCGGGCGGCGATCGGGGGGAGATCACCGCCGGACTTGACCTCAAGGCCGGCATTGGATCGCATGTCACGGTCGACGCGACCGTCAATCCGGACTTCGGACAAGTTGAAGCCGATCCCGCGGTGCTCAATCTGAGTGCCTTTGAAATCCGCTTCGATGAGCGGCGCCCGTTCTTTCAGGAAGGTGCCGGACTGTATCGCTGCAATGGACCCTGCGAGGGGACTTTCTACACGCGTCGTATTGGACGGACGCCGCAACTGCGGGGCGCTACCGCGGACCCGGTGTTCACGAACATCACGGCGGCGGCCAAAGTGACGGGTCGTTTTGCGAATGGCGTCGCGTTCGGTCTCGTGGACGCCTCGACCGAGCGCGTGCGCGGCATCGGTGGCGCCACCATCGAACCGCAAACGAACTATCTGGTCGCACGCGCGCTCCGCGAGTTGCGCGGCGGACGATCGCAGATTGGCCTGCAGCTCACCGATGTCCGTCGTCAATTGGATGTCGCCACCGACCCGTTCCTGCGGCGCTCCGCCACTACCGTGCTGGTGCAAGGGTTCCACCGATTCGCGCGCGATCGCTGGGAATGGATGGCCTACTCGGGATTCAACACCGTGCGCGGCTCCGCGAGTTCCATTGCGCTCACGCAGCGCAACAGCGTGCATCTCTACCAGCGACCGGACCACGAGGAGTCGTATGATCCGACGCGGACCTCCATGGGCGGCGTGGTCGCGTCGGTCGGTCTCAAGCAAGTGGGCGGACGCCTGCGCTATGAGAATGTCGTGCGCTATGCGTCGTCGGGCGTGGAGATGAACGATCTCGGATTCGTGAACCTGGTCAACGACGTCAGTTTTCGTCAGCAACTGGATCTCCGGCAACTGCGGCCGACGGCGCTCTGGCGCTCGGCGTTTTCCACCGCATCGCTGGAGTCACATTGGACAACCGGTGGCCTGTTGTCGGCGCAGTCGCTGTCGGTTCACACGAGCGCGAGCCTGCACAACAACTGGGGCGGCGCGATCACGGCGAGCTACACCGATTTTGGTGGCACGAACTGCGTCAGTTGTGCCCGCGGGGGTCCGGCGCTTCGGCAGTCGTCCAAAGCGGGCATACGGTTCGATATTGTCGGCGATGCTCGGCCAGCCGTGGTTCCCAAGGCCGCCTATCGCGTTGGGGTCAGTGACGGCGGCCGCTCGTGGTATCGCGGCGCAGACGCCGGCGTGGAACTGCGAGTGGCCAGTCGCTTCTCGACCTCTCTCGCGCTATCCGTCGACGAAGTGACCAACGACCAGCAGTGGATCGGCAACTACGGTGCACTGCTCAGTGACACGACTCGCTTCACGTTTGCCCGCCTGCATCAGCACATCCTCGGGATCACCGCGCGCGGCAACTGGACGGCCACGCCAACGCTGTCGCTGCAGATATACGCGCAGCCCTTTGTCAGCACCGGTGAGCACGCCAACTGGCGAATGCTCGCCGACGAGCGCCATGCGGACTACGACGCGCGATTCGCTACCTATCGGGCCACGCCACCGGCCGGCTTCAATGTGAAACAGTTCAACTCCAACGCGGTCCTGCGGTGGGAGTACCGTCCGGCCAGCACGCTGTTTCTGGTCTGGCAGCAAGGACGTGCACCGGAGCAACTGAATCCGGGCAGCTTCGCGCCAGCTCGCGATGTCCGCGATCTGTTTGATGCGCGTCCACTGAACACCGTACTGCTCAAGATCAGCTACTGGTTCAACCCCTAACGAAACACGGTACAGCTGACGTAGTTGCTGGCAGGGAACAACAGACTGACCGCTGACTGGAGACGGGAGACACGTGACAGAGACCGACCCCTTACGCGGTCTTGGGTCCGAAGTCTCCAGTCAACAAACACTGGACATGTGACAGAGACCAGGCGCGTGTCTTTGTCTCGGGTCCGACGTCTCCAGTCGGAGTTCCGTCTGTTTTTCCGCGTCAACCCTCGTTGCCAGACTGTATTGCCCCTGGACGTGCCTGCGCAACGACGGTGTCCAAACATGACGCCACCGTCGCATTTCTTCCCGCACCCCCTTCCGATTAGCTGGTTCTCGCGAAAGTTTTCAGTATCCTTTTTCGGAGCGATTCCCGAATGCGTGTGACGACTGTCGGCGTGGTGGGCGCTGGCGCGATGGGGAGTGGCATTGCCGCTCTCGCCGCGTCGGCGGGCTGCCGTGTCGTGCTGCTGGACATTCCTGGCGACCCGGATTCCAAGTCGCCCAATCGCAGCGCTCCGGCCCGCAACGGGCTCGCCAAGTCGGTGAAATCGAAGCCCGCAGCGTTCATGGAGGCCGCCGCAGCGCAGCGCGTGCAGATCGGCAACACGGAAGATGATCTGGGGTTGCTCGCGACGTGCGACTGGATCTGCGAGGCCATCATCGAACTCCCGGAGCCCAAGCAGCAGTTGTTCGCGCGCATCGAAGCCTTGATGAAACCGACGGCGATCATCTCGTCGAACACGTCAGGCATTCCGATGTCGGTGCTGCTCGCAGGACGCGGTGAGAGATTTCGGCGCCGGTTTCTCGGCACGCACTTCTTCAATCCGCCGCGGTACATGCATTTGCTCGAGCTGATTCCGACGCCCGAGACCGACCCCGCCGTGATCGGTGCGATCAGGGAGTTTGCCGAACGCACGCTTGGCAAGGGCATCGTGATGTGCAAGGACGTGCCCGGTTTTGTCGCGAATCGACTGGGTGTGTATGGTATGGTGGGCACGATGCGGCGCATGGAGCAGCATGGCCTCACGATTGACGAAGTGGATGGACTCACCGGATCACTGGTCGGTCGCGCGCGCACCGCGACGTTCCGCACGGGCGATCTGACCGGCATCGACGTGCTGGCCCACGTCACCAAGGGCATCGGCGGCGCGACCGGTGAAGACTTCTCGCTGCCGGCGTGGATCCTCGAACTCGTGGCCAGCGGCAAGCTCGGCGACAAGACGGGTGGTGGTTTCTACACCAAGACAAAGACCGGCACCCTGACGTATGACTGGAAATCCAAATCCTACGTACCGCAGCAGCGACTCGAAGGTGGCGACATCGGTCAGGCCATTCGGTTGCCAATCGCACAGCGTCTGCCGGCCGCCAAAGCGATGCCCGGCGCACAGGGCGCATTCTTGCGCGATCATCTGCTGGACGCGGCGCACTACACGTTGACGCTGGCATCACAGCTCGCGTACGACATTGTCGCCATCGACCGCGCCATGGAGTGGGGCTACGGCTGGGAAGCGGGCCCGTTTCAGATCATGGACGCGTTGGGACTCGACTGGCTTCGGCACGAGTTCGATGCGCGAGGAGACACGCGACCGGCGTTGCTCGATGCCGCGCAGGGCAGTTTCTACAAACAGGGCGAGTATCTCACATTCGATGGCACCTACGAGCCTGTGCCGGGCATCCCCGGACGCATCTCGCTCGCCGGTCTCGCCACGAACAATCGCGTACTCGAGGACAACGGACTGTCCCGCTTGATCGATCTCGGCGATGGCGTGGCCTGCTTCGAGTTTCGCAGCAAGATGAACACGCTGGGCGACGGCGTGCTCAAGGGACTCGAGAGTGCGATCTCCAAGGTGGAAAAGCTCGGATTCAACGGGTTGGTCATCGGCAATGAAGATCCGCGTGCATTCAGCGTCGGCGCCGATTTGTCGTTGGTGGCGTTCGCGGTGTCGGCCGGCGCGTGGGATGACATCGCCGAATCGTGCAAGGTGTTTCAGGATCGCGTCATGTCCATTCGACGCGCGCCGTTTCCAGTGGTGGTGGCGCCCGCCGGCATGACACTGGGCGGAGGTGCGGAGTTCACTTTGCACGCCGACGGGGTGCAGGCGCATGCTGAGACCTATATGGGCTTGGTCGAGGCGGGCGTCGGATTACTGCCGGGCGGCGGCGGCACGAAGGAACTGCTGATCCGCTTCACCGGAGAACTCGCCAACTACGATGACGTCGATTACTTCGCGGCTGTGAAGCGCGCCTTCAAGCTGATTGCGTTCGCCACCACGACCACGTCGGCGTTCGAGGCGCGCGCGTACGGGTACCTGCGGACGAGCGATCGCATCAGCATGAATCGCGATCACCAACTCGCCGATGCCAAGCGGCGCGTGCTTGACCTGGCGCCTGGATACTTGCCGCCGCTGGAGCGAACGGTGCGCGCGCTGGGTCGCGAGGGACTGGGCAATCTGGAGTACGCGTTGTGGGCGGCGAAGGAAGCGGGCCAAGCCTCGGCGCACGACGTGCGCGTCGGCCGCGCCATTGCGTATGTGCTGTGCGGCGGCGACGGCTCGCCACGCGATGTCACCGAACAGGATATCCTCGACCTCGAGCGCGAGCAGTTCCTGAGTCTCCTTGGCACCAAGGAGACTCAGGAGCGCATCGCCTTCACCCTCAAGACCGGCAAGCCGCTGCGCAACTGAGCGCGCGTTCGCATTCGGAGAAACCGCAATGACTGAAGTGGTGATCGTCAGCGCCGTGCGCAGCGCCGTGGGCCGTGGCAAGGCCGACGGGTCGCTTGCCAACGTGCATCCGGTGGATCTTTCGTCCACCGTCATGAAGGAGGCCATCGCGCGCGCCGGCATCGATCCAGCGGGCATCGAGGACGTGCAGTGGGGATGCGCGATGCCCGAAGCGTCGCAAGGCCTCAATCACGCGCGATTGGCCTGGTTGCGCGGCGGATTGCCCGTGGAAACGTCCGCCGCCACCGTGAATCGGTTCTGCTCGTCGGGGCTGCAGTCCGTCGCCTACGCGGCGCAAGCGATTATCGCAGGGATGGGCGATACCGTGATGGCCGGTGGCATTGAGATGATGTCACAGGTTCCCATGTCTGGCTACAACGCGCGACTCTCACCGGAAATCACGGAGAGTTACATCGGCATGGGGTTTACGGCCGAGCGGGTGGCGAAGCGCTGGGGCATCACGCGTGAGAGCCAAGACCAGTTTGCGTTTGAGAGCCAGCAGAAAGCGGGTGTGGCGTTGGCGAATAAAGTGTTCGCGTCCGAGATCGTGCCCATCCCCGTGAAGCGGTACTCGTGGAACGGTGCCGTGAAGACCGTGAGTGAAGTCGCCTTCGACACCGATGAATGTCCTCGCGCGGACACGACGCTTGAGGGCCTGACGAAGTTGCGGCCCGCGTTCATGCCGACGGGCAGTGTGACGGCGGGCAATGCGAGTCCGTTTTCGGACGGAGCGGCGGCGGTGCTTGTCATGAGCTCCGACAGGGCGAAGGCCCTCGGACTCAAGCCGCTGGCGCGCTTCGTGAGTTTCGCCACCGGTGGTGTCGATCCCGATATCATGGGAGTCGGTCCCATCAAGGCGGTCCCCAAGGCACTCGCGCGCGCGGGTCTCGCCATGTCCGATCTCAAACTGATCGAGTTCAACGAGGCATTCGCCGCTCAGGCGCTGGCCGTCATCAAGGAACTCGGCATGGACACGTCCATCATCAATGTCAACGGTGGGGCGATCGCGTTGGGACATCCGCTTGGTGCAACCGGCGCCAAGCTCACGACGCAGTTGGTGCATGAGCTGCGGCGACGCGGCGGCGGCTACGGCATGGTCACCATGTGTATCGGCGGCGGCATGGGTGCCGCGGGAATTTTCGAAGTCGCCGCTGGCTGAATCCGGAGCTGCCCTTGTGTCCTTCGCGACCTTTAGTGGTCGAATCAGTTCTTGGTCGCCAGACGGCGTCTGAACGATAGCGCGAGATCGGCCTTTCCCCACGCCTCGTAGAGCGCCACCACTCGCGCGAGACTTGCCTGTGTTCTGGGCGACGCATCGCCCATCTGTTCGGCGAGCACCGCCGTCGCCGGCAGCAGATAGCGGTCGGCCGTGAGAAAGTCACGCACCTTCGTGAAATGCTCGCCCAGAACACTCTCCGAACTGGCCAGCAGCCAACTGCCCGCCGGCAAATACTTCTTGCGCAACGCGAGACTCGCCTCGAGGGCCGCGCGGCCGCCGGCCGTGTCGCCGAGTTGGTCCCGAGCGCGACCCATCGTCTGTAGACAGGACGCGACCGACGGATGCGCCTCAGGGATCGTCGTTCCTCGGAACGCGAGCACTTGTTCGCAGGAGGCGATGGCGTTCGCATATTTCGCCAGATCCATCTGGTTCATGGCGTAGGCGAAGAGTGTGAACGCATAGTCCGGATGACGGTCTCCCAGCAGCGTCTTTCGCAGGTTGAGTGTGCGCACGAACGCGCTCTCCGCTGCCGCCGTCTTGCCCTGGATATCGAGCGCGCCCGCCAGGCTGTTCTCCGCGTCCGCGACAATGGTGTGTGGTTCTGGATGATTGCGGCGCACGATCGCCAGCACTTCGCGATGGACGGACTCCGCCGCCGCCCACTCATTCAAGTCGCCGCGCGCGACCGCCACGTTGTTCATGGCGATCGCCACCCGATCGTCAGTGGGGCTCAGCAGGCGCGTCAACTCCGTGAGCGCGATTCCGTGCAGGCGCGCTGCTTCCTTCAGATCTCCGCGATCGTGTGCGACCGTTCCGAGATTGTCGTACAACACCGCGCGCATGGTGTCCGGAACGGACGACAACGAATCCCGCAGCGCGAGCGCCGCGCGAAAGACCGAATCGGCGCGCGCCCATTCGCCGCGACCGAGGAACACCAGACCCAGATCGTTCAGAATGACAACCACACCTTCGCGACCACGGGCGCGACGAAGCGCCAGCGCTTCGCGCAAGTGCCGCTCCGCGTCGTCATAGCGACCCAGCGACTGATAGCTGGCGGCGATGACGCGTTCGAGTTCCACGCGGGCCAGCGGTTGATCGGCCAACTCGACTTTCAGGCGCGCCGCGGCCGAATCGAGGACCTCCGATACCGACACATCGCGCCCGCCCGTCGCCGGTTTGACGGAACTCAGAATCGCGCGCAGAAAGCCGCTCACCTGCTCCGCCTGCACCTGCGCCAGTCGCGCCCGACGCGCCTGCTGTGCCGTGGTCGCAACGCCACCGATCAGGGCAATCATCACCAACACTGATGCGGTCACGGCGGCCCCATTGCGTCGCACGAACTTGCCCAGGCGATAGCCTGCCCAATCGCGCTGTGCGTGGACTGGCCGATCGTCGAGATAGCGTCGGAGGTCGTCGGAAATCGCATCGACCGAGGCGTATCGTCGCGACACTTCCATCGCCAGGGCCCGCAGGACAATCGCATCGAGGTCGCCGTCGAGTCGCCGACCCAATCGTTCGGCTGTGCGCTCACCGCGCGCCGCCGCCGCGTCGTCGCCAACGACCGTGCTGGGACGCGGCGGCAGGGTGTCCAGCACCGCGCGCTCGAAATCGATGAGGGCGCGACTGCTCACCACGTGCGGGCGACGTCCGGTGAGCAACTCAAACAGCACGACGCCAAGCGCGTACACATCGCTGGCCGTGGTGAGCACGTCACCGCGCAACTGCTCCGGACTGGCGTACTCCGGCGTGAAGGCGCGTGACGCGCCGCGGGTGATCGGCATGTCGGGGTCGTCATCCACAGTCAGCAGCGTCGCGATCCCGAAGTCCAGCAGCTTCACGGTCCCGTCACCGGTCACCAGAATGTTTCCCGGCTTGATGTCCCGGTGCACCACCAGATTCTTGTGCGCGTGTTGCACGGCGGCGCACACCTGTCGAAACAGCGCCAGTCGCTCTCGGACGGTGGCACGTCGCGCGTCGCACCACTTCGTAATCGGCTCGCCCTGCACAAACTCCATGACCAGAAATGGTCGACCGTCGGCGGCGACTCCGCCGTCGAGCAGCGTGGCAATATTCCGGTGCTCGAGATTGGCGAGGATCTGCCGTTCCCGACGAAAACGGACCAGCGCAACGGTCGTGTCGAGCCCCTGCTGCACCAACTTGATCGCGACACGCTTGCGGTACTGATCATCGACCCGCACGGCTTCGTACACGGTTCCCATGCCACCGCGACCCACCATGCGCACGACTTCATAGGCGCCGAGGCGAGTACCCACCATGGTGTCGTCCAGCGATGCGGACAATGATGTGGCCACGGCGCCCGCCAGCGGGGTGGAGAGCCGCACATCGGTCGCGCCATCTGCCTGCAGGAGCGCCACCACCTCGGCGTGTAACGCCGCATCTCCGGGGGCCAGCTGTTCCAGCAGTGCGTCACGCTCGCCGAACTCACGTTCCACGACCGCGTCGAACAGCTCGCGGACGCGCCGCAGACGGTTGGCGCCGTCGCGATCACCGGCAGTCGACGTGTCGAGCGACGTCTCAGCCGGCGGGAGGTCAGCCATCGTCGCGTTCGTCGGCTGGTGCGGCAACATCCAACGCATTCGCCAGCCACGCGCGCGCAAATCGCCAGTCGCGTTTCACCGTCGCGGTGGAAACCCCGAGGGCGTCCGCAATTTCCGCGACCTCCAATCCGGCGAAGAATCGCAAGGTGACGACTTCGGCGCACCGCGGCTCGGCCGCGGCCAATCGCGTCAACGCATCGTCCAGCGCCAGCATGTCCAGCAAGGGCGCTTCGTGACCCGCCGCCGACTCATCGAGCGTCACCAACAACGCGCCCCCGCGTTTGGCGGCTTGTCGGGATCGCGCATGATCAACCAGCACACGACGCATCACCTGCGAGGCAAGTCGCAGAAAGTGCATGCGACTGTCGGCGTCAAATGCGGCACCGTGCGCCAATCGGACATACGCTTCATGCACGAGCGCGGTTGGCTGCAAGGTGTGATCGTCACGTTCCCGCGCCATGTGCCGCTCGGCGATCTGATGCAACTCCGCATAGACCATCGGCAACAAGCGGTCGATCGCGACGCGATCTCCGCGGTTCGCGTCACGCAGCAAGCGCGAAACCAGATGGTCGGCAACCGGTTCGTCGGTCATGATCGTCAGATCACCTCTGTCGCAGTGACATCGGCTGCCGCACCACCCAAGGCGGCGACAACGACCCCCAACTTGGCAAACCGCGGATCGGCCGTCAAACCCTGCGCGTGACGGGCAAAGATCTGCTGCGCGATCACCGCGACCTTGAACAGCCCGAAGGCGTAGTAGAACGCCGCATCGCTCACGTCGCGCCCGCTGGTCGCACCGTAGGCGTGCACCAGTTCCTGCCGACTGAGACTTCCCGGCAACGCCGTCACCCCCAGTCCCAGCATCTTGAAGACGGGTGCATCACCCGCTTCCACCCAATACGCGAGCGCGGTGCCGAGGTCCATCATCGGATCACCGACCGTGGCCATCTCCCAGTCGAGAATCGCCACGACACGTTGCATCGACGCCCGATCGAGCACCAGGTTGTCGAACTTGAAGTCGTTGTGAATGAGCGACGCGCCACGGTCCGGTGGTCGATGCGCGGCCAGCCAGGTCGCCACATGATCGAGATCCGGTACGGGCTCCGTGCGAGATGCATGCCAGCGTCTCGTCCATCCGTCCACCTGTCGTTGCACGTAACCGTCCGGCCTTCCCAGCACCGCGAGTGCACCGCGCGTCACATCCACGGCGTGCAATTGCGAAAGCGTCGAGACGAATGTTCGCGACAGCTGCGCCAGGGTGCTCGCTGCGGAGACCGCGTCGCCGGGCAGTTCGGCGGGCGCTGCGCCGCGCAGAATCACGCCGTCGACGAACTCCATCAGGTAGAACGGCGCGCCGATGACATCGACGGCGTCACAGCGCGCGATGGGGCGAGGCACCGGCACGCCCTGCGGATGCAGCGCCGCCAGCAGATCGTGCTCACGTCCCACATCGTGCGCGCTACCGGGTTTGACACCGCGCGGCGGACGACGCAGCACATACGCGCGTGCGCCGTTCTCTGTGCCAATGGTGACGAGATACGTGAGATTGGAAAAGCCGGACGGGAACTGTCGCACGTCCACCTGCGCGCCCGCCGAAATCAACTCCGGCACAGCCACCGACAGCCATGAGCGAAGCGCGCCGGTGTCGATGGTCTCGCCGGCGCGAACGTCTACGGTGTCGTGTGGACCGAGCATACGAAGTACTGAGTACTGAGTACTTAGTGCTTGGTATACTGCTTCAGGGCACGACGCGCGATCACTGTTTTGTGCACTTCGTCGGCGCCATCATAGATGCGCGCCGCCCGTTCGTGTCGGTACCACCACGCCAGTGGGGTGTCGTCCGTCATGCCCAGCGCGCCGTGCGCCTGAATGGCGCGGTCGAGCACGCGCTGCAGCGTGTTGGCGACGAACACCTTGATGTAGGAGACCTCCTCACGCGCCGCCTCCTGACCCGCGCGCGCAATCCGCGTCGCTGCGTCGAGCACCATCAGCCGCGCAGCATGAATCTCAATGCGCGAGTCGGCAATCCAGAATTGAATCGCCTGCTTGTGTGCCAGCGGTTCCCCCGCGCTGAGTTCCCGCGACACCACATGACGACACATCAAGTCGAATGCGCGTTCGCAAATGCCGATCCACCGCATGCAATGATGAATACGACCGGGCCCCAGTCGTTCCTGCGCCAGTGCGAAGCCGGCGCCTTCAGTGCCCAGTAAATTCGTCACGGGCACTCGCACGTCATCGAATCGTACTTCCGCATGACTGGGCCACCCGCCCCCGGCGTCACCCATCACGGAAATGTTTCGCACCAACCTGTACCCGGGCGTCGGAAGGGGCACGAGGATCTGACTCGCCCGCTGATGCGGTGCTGCCGCCTCCGGATTGGTGACCGCCATGACGACGGCAAATGACGCGCCATCGGCACTTGAGGTGAACCACTTGTGTCCGTTGATCACGAACTCGTCCCCATCGCGCACGGCACGCGTGGACATGATGGTAGGGTTCGAGCCCGCATGCTCAGGTTCGGTCATGGCGAAACAACTGCGCACTTCACCGCGCGCCAGCGGCCCGAGAAACGCGGCCTGCTGCGCGTCCGTTCCGAACTGCAGGAGCAGTTCCATGTTGCCCACGTCGGGCGCCTGGCAATTGCACACGTAGTGACCGAACGGCGTCCATCCCAGCACTTCCGACAACCGCGCGTACGCGTCGAGTGGCAGGTCGACGCCGTCAAAGGCCTCCGGAAGGAATGGTGCCCAGAGTCCCAATGCCTTCGCCTGCGCACGCAGTCGCGCCAGTATGGGTTCCGCGGTACTCCATGACGCACCGAGCAGTTCGCGTTCGAGCGGCACCAGCTCGTTGCGCACGAACGCGCGGGCGGTGGTCAGCAGCAGCTCAAGCTCCTCGGGTGCCACCACCGCGCCATGGCTCATGCGAGGTATCCTCCATCCACCATGTACACACTGCCCGTACAGTACGCCGATGCATCAGAAGCGAGAAACAACGCAAGACCGGACACGTCGGACGGCGTGCCGATTCGTCGAATCGGCTGATGCCCCAGAACTTGATTCGAGATGTGCTCGTCCTGCCAGAGCGCCTGACTGAATCGCGTCTTGATCAGGCCGGGACAGATCACATTGGCCCGAATGCCGTCGGCACCCCACTCCTGCGCCATCACCTTGGTCAGCGAGATGAGCGCGGCCTTGCTGACACTGTACAGCCCAAGACCCGCTTCGGGTGACACCCCGCCAATACTGGCGATGTTCACGATCGCCCCGCCGCCACGCTGCGCCATCACCGTGTGCGCCGTGCGGCACAGCTCCAGCGGACCTTTCACGTTGACACCAAAGATCTTGTCGAACGCTTCGTCACCGGCATGCTGCAGCGGTCCGAACACCGGGTTCGTGGCCGCATTGTTGACGATGATATCGATTCCGTCGAACTGTTCGACGGTGCGCGCCGCCACCTCGTGTGTATCCGCGAGCTTTCCCATGTGCGCCACGATGCCTAACACGTCATGGCCCTCAGCCCGCAGCGCCTTCACGGCCGCATCGACATGCTCCGCTTTGCGACTGGAGATCGCGACCTTCGCACCGGCCCGCGCCAGCGTGGTCGCGATGGCAAGCCCAATCCCGCGCGTCCCGCCAGTCACGATGGCCACCTTGCCATCGAGTCGCAGTCGGGCGAGCGCATCAGCCTGCGGTGGCACCAGCGAGTCATGCGTCGGCACAGTCAATCCTGGTATGAGGAAAGAACGAACTGGAACATGCAGGCCCAACCCGGCATCCGGCTACCGGTCCAGCCGTGTTACCCGTCCGATCGGCGGCGGCACGATGCGTCCGTTCATCGATTCGAGGTGCCGAATCACGAGGTCCACCGTTCGTGGTGAGGCCGTTGGGTTGCGTTCGAGCGCTTCGCAGACCGCCGCGGCCTCTGGAATTCGATATCCGTCGCCGTTCCGACACGCCGGGTAGGTCACGAACGTCAGACGAACGGTGTCGGTGGCCGACAGCACGCGTCCATCAGCTCGACGCAGCTCACCCACCACCCGCGCCCCGCTCGGCAGTCTCGCATCAAATGCAAATTGAATCCCGCTCACCTGTGGATACGGACCGCTCGCCAGTCCCCCGCGCCCGACACCCACCTCCAGCAGCGCGCGCAGGCGCGCCCCGGTGATAGGGAACGTGACGGCGCGTGTTTCATCCGCGAACAGGAAGATTCCCTCCAGCATCAGGGAGGTGATGGGACCAGCCGGCATGATGTCATCGAAGCGCAGGGCACCGGAGTTGAGCATTGCCACGTCGGCGCCGGTGCCAAGGCGCATCGCATCGGCAATCATATTCCCGAACGGACTCTCCCGTTTTGAGATGGAATCGATGGCATTGATCGGCTCTGGCGCGATGCCCAGCACGCGATCGGGTCCGATGCGACGCGTGAGCGAATCCCGCCAGCGGGCGACGACCTGCGCCGTCTTCGGCTCATCGCGCATCGCCGGTCCGATATTGAAAACGGTATCGCGCGCAGTAAAACCCGCGACACCGCGCGTAAAGGTCACCAACACCGCCGTTCGCGAATTCGACACCGCTTTCACGAGCAACCGCCCGTCGCGCTCCGCACGTCGGCCATCATGATCGTGGCCGCCAAGTATGGCGGTGATGCGCGGTTCCACCTCGAGTGTGCGCAGATCTTCAAACATGTACCGATGCGTGAGGGCCACCACCAACTCGGCACCCGCACCAATGACCGTGTCCACCAGCGCCGTGGTCGCGCTGTCCGCGTTGCGGCAGCGCACATACGACGGATAGGTGAGCGCAACCGTCGTGCCGATGATGCCCACTTTCACGCCGCTCAGGCGCAACGTGTCCCATCCACGCACGGAGGCGAACGGCGCGCCGCTGGACTCACCACAGTTGCCGGACAGCCATCGAAAGCGGGACTCGCCGATTCGTGCCACCAGATTGGCGCGGGACCCGTCAAATTCGTGATTCCCGAGCGTTGCGTAGTCGAGGCGGGCCGCGTTGAACCCGTCGACCGTCTGCGCTCCACCATACCACTTGCCGAGCACACTGGGCGACAGCACGTCGCCGGCGAGCACGAACAGGACGGGCGCTCCCGTTGCCTGCTCAATCGAATCGCGCAGCGCGGCCACGCGCGCCAAGCCCCCTCGACCATCCCGCAGCGTATCGGTGACGTACACGTCGTTCACCAGCAACATCCGAACCGTCGACGACGGCGTCACGCCGGGACGTCCGCGCCCGCATGCGGCGGCCATCACGAGCATCATCACGGTGATTGCCGCGGCGCGACGCGTCATGTGCGCGGGTCCCGCACGATGCCGGTGAACAGAATCGTGCCGGCGAATCGCTCACGGATGAAGAATACGAACGGGCGGTCGACGCGGAAGGTCGGCGGCAGCGACGTCGGCACGACACCAACCACCGTAACCGCGGCCGCGCGTGTGCCCCGCTCATTCACCTCGAGTGTGACGCCGTGTTGCACAAAACCGAGCTTCGCGCCGCTGCCGAAGAAACGAGGAAACTCTGCCAGATCGGTGAACGCGCGGGGCATCCCCATCTGTTTGAGCACAGGAGACAATTCAATCGATCCTCGGACGGTGAAGCGCGGCAGATACACCGTGGTGCGTTCACCGGTGTCCGACAGCCCGTTGGTGACCTCCGCCAGTCGTGCAGAATCGAGCGAGGTTACGAACGCGCTCACCGTGCCGGTCGTCGGCACAACAACCAGCAGCGAATATGCCGTGTTGCCATACGGAAGTTCGACGGCGGTGTACGCTGAGGTCATGTGGCCGCGAAAATGACCTTTGCGCATCATCATCGGCACCGACACCGGCGCGCCCACCTCAAGCGCGAACGGCGCCGGCGTTGTCTCCGCCGGATCGAAGGCATCGCGCCAGCGCCCGTCGAACAGCACGGCGTTCGCCAGCAGCATCAGCAGGCCGTCGGGTGGTGGTTGGTCAAGGACGCGAGGCACCAGACCATCGGTCTGCTGACTCCCCCACACATTGACCGCATCGAACATCGCCTGCGGCGTTGCGGCAGTCCGCACGTCGGCGCTGAAGTAGCTCTTCAGATCACGCGCGAACGACGAGTCAACGGTCAATCCTGGACGCACCCAGATCCCATTGCCGATCTTCACCCGGACGCTGGGATCGAGCGTCGGCAACAGGGCGCCCAGATCGCGATACGCGGTATTGATCTCGTCGCGCGTACGCGTGCCCCAGCCGAGGGTCTGACGCATCTCGACGTCGGTCTGCGCCGCGGCGCCATTCAGCGTCATGCCGAGCGCGACCCAGACACTTAATGGTGACAACAGCACGTTCCCGCCAGTGGTTGCGCTCACCTGGCGCAACAGCGACAAGGCGAAACGATTTCCGCTGGCGACTCCATCGCGCTCGACGACCGTGAGCGCACGCGGCAAGGCCTGCAGCGAGTCGACGGCGGTCGGCTCGACGGATGCATTCCCACACGCCGACAACACGAGCAGCCCGAAGGCGCCCGTGATCCGGCGCGCTATCAGAAGTGTGTTCATGGCGAATGCCTCGAATCGGGTCGGATCAGACGATGGTGGCGGGATCGATGCCGCGAATCGCGAAGATGCGCGCCACCGCGTCTCCGATCTTGTTGTTGGGTGTGCTGGCCCCGGCGGTGATGCCAATGCGCAGCGGTCCGGTCGTCGCCAACCAGGCGTCCTGTTCGGCCTCCGCGTGATGCGGACCGATCAGCCGATGGCGCACGCGGTTCACGGCGACATCAATCTCGTCGGGATCGGCAATATGAAACGTCCGCACCTGCTCAGCGCAGAGCGCGGCGAGCGAGATGGTATTGCTCGAGTTGTAGCCGCCCACCACCACCATCAAGTCCAGATGTTCCGCCAGCAGTTCCACGACGGCGTCCTGGCGATCCTGCGTCGCACTGCAAATCGTGTCGAAGGTGCGAAAGTGCGTACTGCGATGCGACTCTCCATGCGCGCGGGCCATCGCGTCACCAACCGCCGCACCAATGGCGAGTGACTCTCGCGCCAACATGGTGGTTTGGTTCGCCACGCCAATGCGCGTCAGGTGCACGTCGGGATCGAAGTGATCGGATGCCGCCTTCGCGAACCGTTCGAGGAACGCCGCGCGACTGAGCGCCGGGCGCAGCGTCGGCTTTCCCGCTTGCGCTTCGATGAAGTCGGTCACCATCTCGGCCTCGCTCATGTCGCGCACGATGAGATACTGGCCGCCCTGATACGCCTCGACTTGGGACGCCGTGGCACGGGTTTCCTCATGATAGTACTTGCCGTGGATCAGCGACGTGAAACCGTCGCGTGCATAGACATCGACGCGCTTCCAGACGTTTAACACAGAGCCGCACGTGGTGTCCACCACCACGCATCCAAGCTCGCGGAGCGCCTGAAAGTCCTGAATGGTCACGCCGAAGGCCGGCAGGATCACCACATCAGCTGCTTGCACGGCCGAATAGTCAAACCCCTTGCCGCTGGGCGGCAGAAACACCACGCCCATCTCCTTCAGCTTCGCGTTCACATGCGGGTTGTGAATGATCTCGCCCGCCAGAAAAATGCGTCGCTCGGGAAACTTGCGCCGCGTCTGATAGGCGTAGTCGACCGCGCGTTCGACGCCGTAGCAGAAGCCGAACTCCCGAGCCAGTCGCACGGTCGTGTCACCAGCAACCAGCGTGAAGTCGCGCGCGCGCAGCAGATCCACCAAGTGTCCGGTATAGTCGGCGGCCAGCGTATCCTGCACGGCCGCCTTCAGGCCGAAGCCCTTGCGAACGTACGCGCCTTCTCCGACGGGTGGAACCGGTGCCGAGGGTGCGATATCAGCCATGACGCAATCTAGCGGGAATCCGTTCGTCGAATCGTCGAGTTCATGTGGACGCGCGCGTCCAAGTCCGCGCCACGTCTGTGGTGCAGGCAAAGGGTGCCAATGCCTCGCGCAACTCGTCGGGGAGACGCTGCTTGATGAACGTGTCGAACCCCACGCACACGACGACCGTGGCCGCGGAGGCCACGAGCGTCCATTCGGCCGTCCGCACGTCGACGCTGTACGTCAGCGAGCTCTCGCCGATGTGTGACACATACGTGACCAACGACAACTCATCATCGAGGCGCACCGGTGCAAAGTACTCAATGCTGAAATGCCGTCTGGGCAGCATCATGGTCGGCGCTTCGAAGATCCTCGAGTAGGGCCACCCCGCAGCGCGCATCAGTTCCTGTTCTGCCAATTCGACCAGTCGTGTGAACGCGCTGTAGCGCATGATGCCGACAAGGTCCACATCGGCCCATCGTACGCGATCGGACACCAGAAAGGGATGGGGAGTGGTCATCACGCAGTATGTAAACCGGTCCGGTTCCACGAAAGGGCCGCACGCCGATGGCACTGTCAGCAATTCCCCTCTAGCCGTGCGTCATCTCTCGGCGCAGGATTCACGCATGTACCAGACTATTCTCGTTCCCGTCGACGGATCGGACTTCAGCGCACGCGCGATTCCCGTCGCCGTCGAGTTGGCGCGACGCACGGGCGCCATGATCCACCTCGCGCTGGTTCATGATCCCAGCGCCTACATTCCGTTTGTCCCGGGTGAGGTGGCGGTGCCCGTCTATGACGCCGCGATGGTACGGGAGCATCGCGACGCCGATCAGGCCTTGCTCGATCGCGAAGTCGCGTCCCTGGTCGCCGCGTCGGTGCGCGTGACCGGCGTGTTGCTTGAAGGCACCGTCATTGAGTCGCTCATCGAGTATGGGCAGCAGGTGGCATCCGAGCTGACGGTGATGACCACCCATGGTCGCGGCGGATTCGCCCGACTCCGCCTGGGCAGCGTGGCGACGACCTACCTCACCCGCGCGACCACACCGGTCCTGCTGGTGCACGGGGCGGGACACGAAACTGAGAATTCGGCCGCGCCGACGCTGCCAACGGGAGTCCTGCTCTGCCCCCTCGACGGTTCGCCGTTTGCCGAGCGGATCCTACCGCATGCCGCCGGGTTTGCTGACGCCTGCGGTCTGACACTGCGACTGTTCAGCGTGACTACACCGCATGCGGTGGCCATGGCAC
>JBEBIR010000386.1:0-4141 GCA_040080315.1 Gemmatimonas sp. | reverse complement strand
CCCATGCCGAGTGGGGATCGGACCATCGCGTTCACGACCGCGCACGGTGATGAACGTGACCGTCTTGTTGCGCGGGCCTTCCATGAACAACTGCACCTGCGAGTGCTGATCGGTCGCACCCAGTGCGGGCACCGGCGTTGGCCCCGTGAAGGTGCCGTCAGCGCGCGTCTTGCCCAGGGATTCCGCCCACAGTTGCACAAACCACAGCGCGACATCGCGCAACGGATCGGCATACGGCATCAGGGCGTGGATGTGGCGCCCGTGACGGGTATCGGCGAGCCACTGCAACGTGGCGAACACACCCGCCGGGTTCGATGAGAGATTATTGCTCTCGGCACGTTCGGTCATGTGTGCGGCACCAGCCAGCAGCGCGCGCACGTCGATACCGATCAGCGCGGCCGGGAGTATGCCCACCGGCGAGAACACCGAGAACCGCCCGCCGACATTCGATGGAATGTCCACCGTGGGTATGCCCTCGGCACGGGCAATCCGCCGCAGCGCGCCAATCTCAGGATCGGTCACGAACACCAGATGTGCGCGCGCGCGATCTTCACCCAACGCGCCGGCAAGCGCCTCGCGAACGATGAGGTACTGCGCCATGGTCTCCACCGTGCCGCCCGACTTGGACACCACGAGGACCAACGTGTGCGCGAGATCAAGACGCGCCAGCACGGTGGCGATCGTGCCTGGATCGACGTTGTCGAGCACGTGCAATCGGGGATGCCCGTCGCGCGCGCTGACATCGAGCGAGTTCCAGGCGAGTGGTCGAAGCGCCGTGCGGAGTGCAATCGGACCCAGCGCTGATCCACCGATTCCCAACAGCAGCACATCGGTGAAGCGCCCGCGCACGCTTTCCGCGACCGCCAGCGTCGTGGCAAGCAGCGGCTCATTCGTGGGGAGCGTGAGAAAGCCCAGCGATGCGCGTTGCGTCTCGACCGCGGCATGCGCTGCGGCAAATGCGGCGCGCGATTCACGCCATTCCCCCTCGCTGATCCCGAGTCCGTCCGGAAGCGCACCGGCCATCATGTTCGTGAAGTCAATCGAGAGCGTCATGGCGAAGCATCCGGGTCGAGAGTCACCACCAGTCCGTCATAAGCGGGAGCGATGCCCGACGGCAACTCGGCCGCGAGCTCAGCGTGCAAGTTTTCGTGAGTCAAGTGCGTGAGGAATGTGCGCTCGGCGCCAATATCTGCTGCCACGCGCACGGCTTCAGCGATGGACAAGTGCGTCGGGTGTTGTCCGCGAAGCAGCGCATTGATGACCAGCACGCGGACACCGGCCAGCGCCTCACGAGCGGCCGGCGGTAACGACTTCGCGTCGGTGACATACCCCATGTCGCCGATCCGGAATCCCAGCACCGATGTGCGGCCGTGCGGAATGGCGATCGGTAGCACGGTCACGCCCCGCACGTCGAACGACACTCCGGCCTGAATGGCCTCGAGCGTCCCTTCCGGTTTGGTCGTTCCTGGCAGCGGACGCAGACGGTCGTCGACGATGTACGGAAAGCGCTGGCGAAGAATGTCCAGCGTCGACTTCTCGCCGTACATCACCAACGGTGACGTGCGTCGCATCGTGATGGCGCGCAGATCGTCGATGCCGTGAATGTGGTCCGCGTGCTCGTGAGTAAAGAGCACCGCATCGACATCGTCCACGCCGGCGGCCACGAGCTGGAGCCGCAGTTCGGGCGGCGTGTCGATCAACAGTCGTGTGCCATTCTCCGATTCGATGATGGCGCCGCAGCGTGTGCGCTTGTCGCGCGGATCAGTCGAATGACAGACCGCGCACGCGCAGCCGATTTGCGGGACACCGAAGCTGGTGCCAGTTCCGAGGAACCGGAGTCGCACGGCGGCGTTCCCCCCCGCATGGCGTGTCACACCGTTTCGACCTTGAGCAAGTTGGTAGTGCCCGGCACGTCGAACGGCACACCGGCGGTGACCAGCACCCGATCGCCCTTGGTCACGAGCCCGATGTCAAGCGCCTCGCGTAAGGCCATGGCGACCATGTGATCGTATCCGCGCGCGGTAGGCACCAGACGCGGCACGACGCCCCAGACCAACGACAGTTGCCGACACACGCGCGGTTCATCCGTCAGCGCGAGAATCGGCACCGACGGGCGATGGGAGGCCACGATGCGCGCCGTAAACCCGCTCTTGGTGAAGACCACGACCAACGGCGCGTCGAGCATGCGCACCGCCGCCACCGTGGCCGCCGCGATGGCTTCCTCCGTGTTCACACCGCTCAGAATGCGTCGTTCGGGACGCAGGGAGTAGTGCGGCAGCGGATGCGTCTCGATCTCGTGAATGATGCGGCGCATGGCCTCGACGGCCAATCTCGGGTACGCGCCCGCCGCCGTTTCGGCGGACAGCATCACGCAATCGGTACCATCGAGAATCGCGTTGGCCACATCGCTGGCTTCGGCGCGCGTGGGCCGTGGATTCTCGATCATCGACTCCAGCATCTGCGTGGCCGTTATCACGGGGCGGCCCATGCGATTGGCCAGCGCAATGATGTTCTTCTGCGCGATGGGGACTTCTTCGAACGGCAGTTCGACGCCCAGATCACCACGCGCCACCATGACCGCGTCCGACGCGCGCAGGATCTCCTCGATATTCTGCAGTGCCACGTCCTTCTCGATCTTGGCCACAATGATGATGGACTTCGGAATCATCGCGCGCAGCGACTCGATGTCGTCGGCACGACGCACAAAACTCAACGCCAGCGCATCGAGATCGTGCTCGACCGCGAAGACGATATCGGCCTTGTCCTTGTCGGTGATCGACGGCGCCGACACGGCAATGCCCGGCAGGTTCATGCCTTTGTGGCTCGACAACGTGCCACCATGCACCACGGTGGCCGTCACCCGCGGCTCGTTCACCGCCGTGACCACGAGTTCGATCAACCCATCGTTGACCAAAATGCGGTTGCCCGGCGCCACATCGTGCGACAGTTCGTCGTATGTGACGGGAATCTCGCCGTCGCCGGCCAGCTGCTCAGGCACCAATACGAGCGTCATGCCCGGTTCGAGCTCCATCTTCGCCGGCAACTCGCCGATGCGAATACGCGGGCCTTGCAAATCGCCCATGATGGCGACCGGACGACCAAGCGCGGTGGACACCGCGCGAACCGTGGCGATCGTCAGCGCATGCTGCTCGTGCGTGCCGTGCGAGAAATTGATGCGCGCCACATCGAGTCCCGCCTCGACGAGTCCGCGAATGGCGTCCGCCGTGTTGCTGGCCGGTCCGAGTGTTCCCACGATCTTCGTGCGCGGCACGTGCGCACGTCGGAAGGCGGCGGTCCCGGTGTCCGACGAATCACCCGCAGCAACAGCGCGCTCCGGTCCGGTACGGGGAATGGTCATGACGGTATCACTGGCTGACAACGACAGGTGCTCCGGAGGAAGATGCGGACGCGAGGGCGGCGCGCTTGCTCGCGAGTCCCGCCAACAGGGTTACGAACGAGTGTTCGAATGACGCCAACCCTTCTTCCAGCAGGCGATCGGTCACGGCGCGCACGGAAACGCCTGCAGATTCGAGAGCGGCCAGCGCCTGTTCCGCGTCCGCCACGCCCATCGCCACTGACGGACGTGTCTCTCCATGATCGCGAAACGCTTCGAGTGTTGCCGGCGGCAGCGTATTGACGGTGTTCGGTCCTACCAGTTCTTCAACGTAGATCACATCGCGATAGGCAGGATTCTTGGTACTCGTGCTGGCCCAGAGCGGTCGCTGCACACGCGCGCCGCGTGATTCGAGGGCGGCCCAGCGCGGTCCGCTGAATGACCGCAGGAAGAGTTGATAGGCCAGCTTCGCGTTCGCGATCGCCGCCCTACCCTGCAACGCGCGCAGTGCATCGGCATGTGCCTCGTCCGCAATGGCCATCGATTCCAACTGACGGTCGATCGCGGAATCGACTCGGCTCACGAAGAAACTCGCCACCGAACCAATGCGATCGACGGGCAGATTGGCGGCGGCGCGCTGCTCCAGTCCGGCGATGTACGCCTCGATCACGCGCGCGTGTGCATCGATGGCGAACAACAGCGTGACATTGACATTGATGCCGTCGGCAATGAGCTGGCGAACCGCGTCGGCGCCCTCGGCGGTGCCGGGCACTTTGATCATCAGGTTCGGCCGATCGACCAATCGCC
>JBEBIR010000385.1:0-4157 GCA_040080315.1 Gemmatimonas sp. | reverse complement strand
CTGTATTGGTGAGTCGCCGGCCGCCGCGCTGCGCGCGCAGGCGATTGCCCGTCGACATCCGGGATTCGTGTTCCATACCTGCGGCGTGCATCCCTACGACGCCGTTACCTGGGACGCGGCGCGGGATGGCGCGGCCATTCGCGACGCGGTGAGCGCTGGTGCCGTCGGCATTGGCGAGTGCGGGCTTGACTACCACTACGATCACGTGCCCCGTGAGCAGCAGCGACGCGCGCTGGCCGATCAGATTGCGCTCGCAGCCGAACTCCGAAAGCCCGTCGTGCTTCACACCCGCGAGGCCGAGGCGGACACGATCGCAATGTTGCGAGACGCACACGGGGGTGGTGTGCGCGGCGTGCTGCATTGCTTCACCGGAACCCGCGCGTTGGCCGAGGCCGGCCTGGAGGCGGGATGGTGCATCTCGTTCAGCGGCATCGTCACCTTCAAGTCGTGGACAGGCGACGAGCTGCTGCGGCTGGTTCCGGAGGACCGACTGCTGCTGGAGTCCGACGCTCCATATCTTGCGCCGGTGCCCCATCGGGGAAAACGAAACGAATCCGCATTCGTTGCCCAGACCCTTGCTCGGATTGCCGCAGTGCGCGACACTGATCCGGTGCTGCTCGGTGAACGCACGATCGAGAACACGCGCCAACTGTTCGACCTTGCACGGTCGTCCGACTCGCCAACCGATACTACAGTCCTTCCGTCCTGATTCCATGTCCATCCAGACGATTCATACCGATCACGCTCCCAAGGCCATCGGGCCCTACGCGCAGGCCGTTTGCGCCAATGGATTCCTGTTTACCGCCGGACAGATCGCGCTCGACCCGGAGACCATGGAGGTCGTGGCCGGCGACGTTGCCGCGCAGACAGAGCAGGTCCTGTCAAACCTCACGGCGGTGCTTGAAGCGGGCGGGACCGATTGGTCGCACGTGGTCAAGACCACGGTCTTCATTCGGGATATGGCCGATTTTACCGCCGTGAATGCGGTGTATGCGCGCGTGTTGGGTGATGCTCGGCCCGCACGATCGACCGTGGCCGTGTACGGATTGCCGCGCGATGTGCGTGTCGAAATCGAAGCGGTGGCTGCGATTCCGTGACCGTTTCGCGCCTCACGGGGTATGCGCGTCTCATGCGGCAACTGGCCAAGTACGCAGCAATGGTGTTCCTGTGCGGTGCCGTGGGCGCCAGCACCACCCATGCGCAGGTGGCGCGCGACACCACCGTAGCGCCGGCGCCTCCGCGTGTGGCAACTCGGGCGGTCTCGCGCCTGTCGCCGCCGCTCTCGCCGCGACGGGCATTTCTCTTCTCGCTCCTGCTTCCGGGGTTTGGGCAGTCGCGCCTTGATCGCGGAACCTCAGGCGCGTTGTTCGCCAGCGTGGAGCTGGCGGCGATCGCGATGGTTCGCCGCAGTTCGTCCGACTTGCGTGAAGTGCGCCGCTATCGAATCGACACGTTGCCATCGGACTTCACCGTGGTCGGCGACTCGCTCCAACGGACTGGGAGTTTCACCAATCAGTTTTCTGGCGATCTCGAAAAGACGCGCCAGTTGCATGTCGAAGACTGGTTGGCCGTAGTGGCCTTCAATCACCTGTTTGCCGGCGCCGACGCCTTCGTGGCGGCACAGCTATGGGACGTGCCCGTCTCGCTCTCCGCGATGCCGCGCGCCGGCGGTGTGACACTCGTTGCGACCCTTCGCTGGTGACGGTTTCGCGCTCAGCGCTCGCGTATGAGTGAAGCCAGTGCGCCAATTGGCGTATTCGATTCGGGATTGGGTGGACTGACCGTCGTGCGCGCGCTGCGGGCACGATTGCCGGGCGAGTCGCTCATCTACGTCGGTGATACCGCGCGCGTGCCGTACGGGCCCAAAAGTCCGGACACCGTTCGGCACTATGCGTCTCAGATCGCCGACTGGTTGTCAGACCAGGGCGTGAAGGCCATTGTCGTGGCCTGCAACACGGCCACGGCGCACGCGCTCGCGCACCTGCGAGAGACGATGGTGATTCCCGTCATTGGGGTGATCGAGCCCGGGGCACAAGCCGCCGTCGCCGCGACGCGCGGTGGTCCCATCGGGGTGATCGGCACCACGGGCACCATTGCCTCTCGCGCGTATGAGCGCGCCATCGCCGCCATCACACCCCTGCAGTCGGTCGTGACGCAGGCCTGTCCGCTGCTCGTGCCGTTGGTCGAAGAAGGATGGACCGACCGAGCCGCCACACGGCTCATCGTGCAGGAGTATCTGGCGCCGCTTATCGACGCGCGCATCGACACGCTGGTGCTCGGATGCACGCACTATCCGCTGCTCACGCGCGTCATTGCCGACGTGATGGGACCTGATGTGCGCTGTATCGACAGCGCGGACGAGACGGCCACGGAAACATTTCGCGTGCTCTCGGCATTGGGATTGCTCAATCGCGGTACGGGCGATCCCGTGCACCGTTTTGTGGCGTCAGACGCTCCTGACCGATTCCTCACCCTCGGGAGACGCTTTCTCGACGATGCGATGACCGACGTCGAGCACGTCACCTTCGCCTGAGCCGGTCCACACGGCGCGGACAATGGTTGTGTCGTCGATGCGCAGGAACTGCTGGTCCAGATACCACGCGCCCGCGTTCGCATACCATCCGCGCCCCACACGCTGCAACGTCGGCATGTGCGAATGTCCATGGATGATCAGCTGTGGCCCATCACTCCGCGACAATTCGGGGGTGGCCACCGCCAGCAGCCCCCGGCCCTCGTCGCCCGCGCGCCGGTGTCGACTGGTGTGGGAGGACGCCACCGCGATGCGCGTGGACAGGTTTGGATGAAGCCAACCGAATGCGCGGATGGCCAGCGGATGGCGCAACACCGTGCGAAGCCGGCGATACGGCGCGTCTTCCTTCGCGCGCAGTCCATCGCCGTGGGCCAGTAACACGGGCCAGTCGCCGATCGCGCCTTGCCAGGCGTCCAGCGAGTACACGACACCAGTCTCAGCCATCAGCGCATCGCCGCCCCAGCAGTCGTGATTCCCACCGATCCACAACACGTCGATCCCAGACTCGCGCAGATCCGCGAGCGCGGCGAGCACGCGAAACCCTCGTCGCGGCATCGCATGCCGCCAGGCAAACCAGAAATCAAACAGGTCGCCCATAATGACCAGCGAACGGGCCTTGCCGGCCAGCCCGCGCAAGAACGCGAGCAGCGCGCGCTCAGACTCGGGTGTGGCGACCCCGAGATGGGCATCACCGATCACGTAGCACGGGGTGGGAAGCACGACGGCAGTCTAATGCGTGAGGCATCGCGCGACAAACTCCGCGTCGCGCCTTGAGTCGATCCCGTGCGCCCGACATCTTCCACCATGCCCCTCGAAACCGTCTCCGAACTCCGCGTCCGCTACGCCGAAACCGATCAGATGGGTGTGGTGTATCATGCCAACTATCTGGTGTGGTGCGAAATTGGCCGGACGGACTTCATTCGCGCGCAGGGCACGTCCTACGCCCAATTGGAGCGCGAGGGGGTGCTCTTGGCGGTGTCCGATGCGGCACTCCGTTTTCACGCATCGGCCCGCTACGACGACCCGATTCGGGTGTATACGCGTTTGGCTTCCGCGCGGTCACGTGCGATGACATTCGCGTACCGCATTGTGCGGGCTGATACAAACACGTTGTTGGTGTCCGGCACGACCAGTCTCGTGTCGCTTTCCTCCAGCGGACGACCCCTGTCGTTGCCGTTGGCTATGCGCCGCATGCTTGAGGCGGCAATCTCGAATGATATGAACGGAGCACTACCATGACAGTGTCCCACAGGCGATCAACCGGATCACGCGGTGTCGCGAGCGCCGGCGCGATCCTGATGGCCATGGGAATGTTCGGGGCCTGCTCACCGTCGGGCATCGCCTCGACTCCAGCGTCCGATCAGGGAACCACGCTGGACGCCCGTCTCTTGCAGATGGTCGACACGCGAGGCAGCGACACGACGCTGATTGATGCCGTACTGAATGCCACCGGGAGCGCGCGCCGCTCGCGCGCGGCACTGGCTATCGGACAGGTCAAGGTGCGTTCGCGCTATGTGGCGTTACGGCGTCTCTTGACCGATGCGGACACCATGGTCGCCGCGAACGCCGCCTTCGCTTTGGGGGTGGCCAAGGACACTGGCGCCGTGACCTCGCTCGCCCGCGCACT
>JBEBIR010000384.1:0-4168 GCA_040080315.1 Gemmatimonas sp. | reverse complement strand
GCCCCCTATGTGCTGGCGCAGGTTGCCGGCGCGACCGTCGCCGCACTGCTGGTGCAGGTCATCACCGGCCAGACGTTCGCACCCGCACCCGGTGCCAGTGTCACCACGATGTCCGCGCTGCTGGTTGAGTTTCTGTACACCTTCGCGCTCGCCTACATGGTGCTCAACGTGGCCGTGTCGAAGAAGACCCAAGGGAACTCCTACTTCGGCCTCGCCATCGGCATGACCGTCACGGTTGGCGCCTTCGCTGGCGGCGGAATCTCGGGTGGCGCGTTCAACCCAGCGGTCGGGATTGGCCCAACCCTCATCAACGCCACGATGGGCAGCGGCGACTGGACGCACCTCTGGTTGTACTTGGTCGGCCCCCTTGCCGGCGCCGCAGTAGCCGCCACGGTCTTCGCCGTCCAAGAGAAGCACTAACACTCAGTACTCAGTACTAAGTACTTAGTACTCAGTCGCATCACAGCCCTTCGCGCGACCCCGGATTGTGGATAATCTGTCCCAATCCGGGACCGTGACGAACCCGCCCAACTCCATTGCATTTCACGGGTTGCGCTATCAAGGCGAAAGTGTATTCTAAGCCCATCCACATCGCCTGACTGACCAGAGGTTTTCCGCGAAAGCGGGAGGCCTGGCCTCCACCCTGTGCCCGCCCAGCCCTGTATGGAGCTACCCCGGATGACCTTCGAGTTCGAAGAGAGCGCCACACAGAACGCCCGCATGAAGGTCGTGGGTGTCGGTGGCGGTGGCGGCAATGCCGTCAATCGCATGATCGAGGAACACCTCGAAGGCGTCGAGTTCATTTCTGTGAACACCGATGCGCAGGCGCTCCTGAACTCCAAGGCCGACGTCAAGATTCAGATTGGGAAGAAACTCACGCGCGGACTCGGTGCCGGCGCCCGTCCGGAAATCGGACGACAAGCGATCGAAGAAAATCGCGAAGACGTGAAGCGCGTCATCGGCAATGCCGATCTGGTGTTCGTCACCTGCGGTATGGGTGGCGGTACCGGCACTGGCGCGGCACCAGTCATCTGTCAGTTGGCACGCGAAGCCGGCGCGCTCACGGTGGGCATTGTCACCCGACCGTTCTTGTTCGAAGGACGCAAGCGCATGCGGCAGGCCGAGGAAGGCATCGCCGAAATGCGCAAGAATGTCGACACGATGATCATCGTACCGAACGAGCGGCTGCTGGCCGTCGTGGGGAAGGGCATTCCCTTCCACGAGGCGCTCAAGAAGGCCGACGAAGTGCTGCTGCACGCGACGCAGGGCATTTCCGTGCTCATCAGCGAGACGGGATTGGTCAACGTCGACTTCGCCGACGTGCGCACCGTCATGCAGAACGGCGGCTCGGCTCTTATGGGCACCGGCATCGGTCGCGGTGAGAACCGCGCCATGGAAGCGGCGCAACAGGCCATCGCCTCTCCGCTGCTGGACAACGTGTCCATCTCCGGCGCAACGGGCGTGCTGGTGAACATCACCGGCGGCGAAGATCTCACGCTGGGCGAAGTGCATCAGATCAACGACATCGTGCACGATGCCGTCGGCGACAATGCCGAGATTATCTTCGGCGCGGTGCACGAACCGGCCATGATGGGTGAGATCCGCGTCACCGTGATCGCAACGGGATTCGACCGCGACTTGCAGGGTGGCTTGGGTCGAGGATCGTCATACCCGACGGCCGTCACACAAGGCGGCGGATACGCCGGAACGCATTCCGGAAAGACTGGTACGACGGGAAGCTTTGCCAACCCCGTCACAGACGCCAATCCATCGGCGCCGTCGAAAACGCCCTCGGTGCTTCCGTTCCCAACGCGGGAACGTCAAATTCCGAGACCTGCCGCCCCTCCCGCTCGTCCTGCTTGGGAAGGCGCTCAACCACGCGCACCGCGTGTTCCCCCGACGTCGGCTCCAGGATCGTCCGGCAACGAGCTTGATGACATGGAAATCCCGACGTTCATACGGAGACAGATGGATTGAAGCGCGCGCCGCTTAGACTGCTCGTCGCCGCAACATTCGTTGCGATCGGAGCAGCGGCGATTTCACTCGGACCACCAGTCCCCGAACACCCCGCGGCGAGCGTACTCGACGCGGGGTCTCGCGCTTCTATTGCCTCACGCTGGCGCACGCAGGTCGACACCGTCCATCGCGGTGAACCGCTGGTTAAGGTGTTGGAACGGGCCGGCGTGCCGCACGACGAAGCGACGCGCGCACTGCAGTCGGCCTCCAGTCTCGACACACGTCGCATCCGTGAAGGCACCACCATCACGACGCGCACCAATCCCGATTCCGGCGCGACCGAGATCGTGCTGCAGTTGGCGATCGATCGGTTGTTGCGATTGCGTCGTTCGCCCGATGCGGTCTGGACTGAATCCGACGAACGTTTGGCCTGGACGACCGACACTGTAGTGGTTGGGGGCATGGTGCGCTCGACACTCATCGAGGCGATCGAGCGCGGAGCCAGTGCATTCCCTGTCGCGGCGCGCAATGAACTGGCGAACTCGCTGGCAGGAATTCTTGAGCATCGTGTCGACTTGAGTCGCGATCTCCAGAAGGGTGACACCGTTCGCGTGCTGTTGGAGCGACAGACCGCGCCCAACGGAGCGATACGACAGGGTGAGATCCTCGCGGCACGTTTGACCGTCGACGGAAAACGGGTCGAAGCCGTCCGTTTTTCAGGGACAACGGCGCGCGGCAAGTATTTCGATGGCGAAGGCAAGGCCATGAACGCCGGGTTTCTTCGCGCACCGTTGGAGTTCCGCCGCATTTCCAGCGTGTTTGGAAAGCGCAAGCATCCCATCCTCGGCATCTGGCGTGCACATCAGGGCATAGACTATGCCGCCGGCGCCGGCACACCAGTGCGCGCGATTGGTGACGGAACCGTCATCTACGCGGGATGGAAGGGCGGGTACGGCCGTGTGGTGGAGATCCGACATCGCAATGGCTTTGTCACGCGCTACGGACATCTGCAGAGTTTCGCGGCGGGCATTCGTCGCGGGTCGTCGGTCGCGATGTCCACGACGATCGGTCGCGTTGGGGCATCAGGACTCGCCACCGCGCCGCACCTGCACTTTGAAGTGCTGGTCGGTGGTGTGCATCGCAATCCGACCATCGCGCTGCGCACGACGGCGGGTGGGGAGCCGCTCGCCTCAGCCGACCGGTCGTCGTTTGCGGACATCAAAGCACGCTTCTTCGCGCTGCTGGATCGCCTGGCGGACAACAATCCGTTTGTCGCCCAGAGTGGAAGCATCGGTGCGCGCAGCGACGTCGCGCGCTACGTGGGCGACGAATAGTCGGTGCGGCGGTGATTCGGTGGACGATCGCGATCGCGTTGGGCCTGCTCGTGGCGTGGATCGCGTACGCGCGTGCCGCGACGCCCGGACAGCGCGGACGCGTGGTGCTGCTGGCGATGCTGCGCGCGGTCGCCGTGCTACTGGTGGCCGCATTGTTTCTCGGCGCGCCGGCGTCGCCCCCCCGTGCTGCCGCTCCGCTGCTGGCGATCGACGCGTCGGCCAGTTGGCGCCGCGCCGGCGGTGATGACTCAACCACCGTCCGCGAACTGCGCGGGCAATGGCAAGCCATAGCGCGTGAACAGCGCATCGCCGATGCAGTCGTGTTGGTTGGCGACTCGTTGCGCGATGTAAGTGTGGTCGACATTACGCAACTCGTGCCGGCGGATGCGGCGTCGCGCGTGCGATCGGCTGTCGATCGCGCCGCCGCACTGGGTCGACCGATGTTGCTGCTGACCGACGGCGAAGTGGACGATGCGGAATCGCTCGCCGACGCACCGTTGGGTTCACAGGTGCGCGTCCTCGCGCGCACCCCGCGTCGTGACGCCGCGCTCGCCGATCTCACGGTGCCGGCCTCGGCGAGCGCGGGCGATACGCTGCAGGTGGCCGCACTGCTGGCGTCGGGCGCGGCGGGTAGCACCGAAGGCAGCATGCGGATCACGCTCGATGGCGTGGAGGCAGGACGTGCTGCGGTTCCGGCACTCGCGGCATTTGCCACAACGCGTATCACATTGCCGCTGCCGTTACCGCGCGGCGCGCGCACGAGGAGCGCGCGGTGATGACCTTCGTGCGCCTCTACCCGCTCAGCAAGTCCTACGACCTCGTCGACACGCTGCTCATCGAGCTGGCGAAGAAGGACCGGCAGCTCACCGTGCTGCACT
>JBEBIR010000383.1:0-4176 GCA_040080315.1 Gemmatimonas sp. | reverse complement strand
GGTGACGCGATCGATGAATCCGAAGAGCATCAGCGGTTTCCAGGGAAGAGGGCGAACGTTCTCGCATCCCTGAAAAGCAATGGTTGGGCCAGCTTCCACTCGGCAGCTGTGAAATCTATATCAGTACCTGATCACTGGCCTAAGCGCTTAATTCACATAGATTTAACAATGCTGCGGCAATATTTGCCGTACCGTCGATCGGTCATAACGACCTGCAAAAGTAAGGACCTGGATCACTCAATGGGGAAAGTATTGCCTAGCGGACCATGGCTGTCATTGCCGCCATGACCGCCTACGTTCTATCACGGCTTGTCGTGAAATGACCGGGCAATGTGGTGATCAAGTAAGCCTACTCCTCCTCTACGTCGCCCTCCCGCCCTGGCCCGTTCAGCTTGTTCCTGAGCGTCCGCACACTAATCCCCAGCAAGTCAGCCGCCTTCGTACGATTGTTCCCCGACGCCGTGAGTGCATGCTGAATCAGCACCCGCTCGGCCTCCGCCACATTCAGCGACGTCAAGTTGATGGAGCCTTTCGCGCCACCATTCGAGAGCGCCGGGATGCTGCCCGGTGTCGCGATCGAACGCGGCCGCATGTTCGGCGAGCCAAGCGAGTGCGCCAGACCAAAGCGTGTGCCCTCCAGACAATGCTGCTGGATCATCGGATCCGGCGTGAGAATCACCGCCCGCTCGATGACATGCTGCAGCTCGCGAATGTTGCCTGGCCACGGATACTTCTGCAGCGCGTCGAGCGCGTCGGGGGCGATTCCTTCGATCTTCTTGCCCATCTCTGCGGCATTTCGCATCGCGAAGCGCAACGCCAGCACGGGAATATCCTCGACGCGATCACGCAGCGGCGGTATCACCACCGGAATAGTGGAGAGTCGGTAGTAGAGATCCTGTCGGAAGTGTCCGTTGTCGGCCTCAGAGGCGAGATCGCGATTGGTGGTGGCAACAATGCGCACGTCGACCTTGATGGAAGACGTACCACCCACTCGCTCGAATTCCTGCTCTTGCAGCACGCGCAGCAGCTTGGCCTGCAGGTCAAGCCGCATTTCGGAGATTTCGTCGAGCAGCAACGTGCCGCGGTTTGCCCGTTCGAATGCGCCTTCCACCCGCTTGATGGCACCGGTAAACGCGCCCTTCTCGTGACCAAACAGGGCCGACTCGACCAGCCCTTCCGGGAGCGCCGCGCAATTGAGCTTGATGAACGGGCGCTCGCGTCGATCGCTCTGATCATGAATGGCCCGGGCGAACAGCTCCTTGCCGGTGCCCGACTCGCCCTGTAACAGCACGGTCGCCCGCGTGGGCGCGGCCATCGATACGGTCTGGAGGATGCGACGAATGGCCGGCGAGTCGCCAATGATCTGCTTCTCATTGCGAAACTGCATGACTTCCTTGCGCAGCAACTCGTTCTCGCGACGCAGCCGCACAAACTCCAAGGCTTGATCGACCGCCAACTCCAGTTGCTGCGGACGCACCGGCTTGGTGATGTAGTCGATCGCTCCGGCCTTGATGGAGGCCACCGCGTGTTCGATGGTGGCGTAGCCGGTCAGCATGATCAGCGGGACATCGTACCCCTCGCGGGTGAGCAGCTGGAGGAACTCCAACCCAGTCAATCCCGGCATCCGATAGTCGGAAATGATCAGGTCGATGCCGCCTCGCTCCAGAATCTGCAGCGCCTCGGGGACGCCCTGAGCGCCAAACGGCGTATGACCCCCCAGAATCAGGGTGTCCTCAAGGATCAGACCGACGCTCGGATCGTCGTCGACGTACAGGATGTTGGCCATGTCACATCGTTCGGGGGGCTCTCACCGCTACGGTTTGGGGCCTGACGGTGACCCCGCTCACCAGCGCGCGTCCATATAGTATGGGGCAAAGACGTCCACCCGGCAAATTCAGCCGAGCTTCAGGTCGATTTTCCGAATTGGCTAAAGGCTGACGTTTTCGCTCCGATACTGACATTAGAAGAATGCCAGCCACGTGTCGCTTCCCTACCGGGTGGTGACAGCAACTGGCCTCGCCACGACAGATGCGCGTTACCAATCAGCTCATCACCCGAAACAGCCAGTCTCGACTGCAGACCAACCTGCAGGCGATTGACCGTCTCAACGAAGACATCTCGTCGGGCATTCGGCTGCGGAAAATGTCCGATGATCCAACGTCGGCGGGGCAGGTCGTGCGCATTTCCAGCTCCATGCGCGCACTCACGCAGTTCCAGCGCAACGTCGATCTCGGACTGTCGCGCGCGTCGGCCGAAGAACTCGTACTCAATCAGCTGACGGATGGACTCGGTCGCGCCATCGAACTCGGCGTAGCGCAGGCGTCGGGCACCGCCAATGCGCAAACGCGCCTGATCGTGAAAACCGAAGTCGATCAGCTCATCAACTACGCGGTCGGACTCGGCAACACGAAACTCGGCGACGACTATCTGTTTGGCGGAACGCGCGCAGGTGAAAAACCATTTCGCATGCCGCCCACACCCGCCGATGGTTTCTCCGCATTGACTGTTGGTGTCACGCCAGTCAATCCAAGCGGCGCGATCAGTCTGGAGATCAATGACGGTGTGTTCACCACACCATCGCACAATGGCACCGAAGTCTTTCTCACCACCGACGCGCTGGAAGCCCTTCGCGCGCTGTCGACCGCGCTGGGTATTAACGATGTTGCCGGCATACAGGTGGCAACCGATCGACTGACCGTCGCCAGCAGTCAGGTGCAGAACGTCCTTGGCGCCCAAGGCGCACGGATCAATGAATTGGAGAACGCCCGCACGAATCTGGACGGAATGGAGTTCAACCTGAAGGCCTTCCGCGCCGATCTGCGAGACACGGAAGTGGACAAGGCAATTGCCGAGTTGATCGGCAAGCAGACGTTGTATCAGGCGGCGATGAGCGCGACGTCGCGCATACTCGGCCTGAGCCTCGCAAATTACCTATAGGTCAATATGATCTCCGTGGCACACGCAGACCCGAAGGTGTTGGATTCCGTTGTTCGCCCCGTCGCATCGTTGGTACTGGGCGATATGGAAGTCTCACCCGACGTCGTGATGTCGTTCCCGACGCCGCTCTGGGGATTCCCCGACTACGCCGAGTACGCGCTGGTACCGGCTGCACGCGAGGGGCTGTGGTGGATGCAGTCAATGACCAATGAGGCGGTGACGTTTCTCCTGGCCGATCCGTTCGTGCTGGACGCGAGCTATGGACTCGACCTGGGAGACACGGAACGGGTGGCACTCGGCATCGAGCAGCCCACGGATGCGTTCAGTCTGGTGATGCTGACGCTTCCCAACGAAACGAGCGAAGGGGCCACGGCCAACTTCCGTGCGCCGCTGGTGTTCAACCTGTCGCGCCGCGCCGGCATGCAGATTGTCAGCCGGGATGAGGAGCATGAACTGCGTCGATCGGTGACACTCGATGTGTTTCCGCCGCAAGCGGACGGCGTGCGCGTGCAATAGCACGCACGCCTCGCAGCGGACGTCGCCATGTGCGGAATAACTGGGATCCTCGATTTCGTGCATGGCGGGCGCGGCGATCTGATTGATCGCTTCACCGACGCCTTGGCGCATCGTGGTCCCGATGGACGGGGCGTGTTCACCGAGGGACCGGTGTCTCTTGGTCACCGTCGACTGTCAATTCTGGATCCGTCGCCAGCCGGCGCGTGCCCGATGGCGTACGCCTGTCCAGACGGGTCGGTTGTGCGCATCACGTTCAATGGCGAGGTGTACAACTTCCTCGAGCTTCGCAAGGAACTGTGCGCCGATGGCTACCGGTTCCAGACGGAAACCGACACCGAAGTCGTCGCCGCGGCGTTTCATCGCTGGGGTGAGGCGTGCCAAACGCGGTTCAACGGCATGTGGGCGTTTGCCATCTGGAGCTCCGCTACGCGCACCCTGTTTCTGTCGCGCGACCGATTCGGTGTCAAGCCGTTGTACGTCGCGGTGCAGGGCACGCGGGTTGCGTTCGCATCGGAGTTGAAGGCGTTTCTCGCGCTACCAGACTTCACGCCGCAGGTGTGTGCCGAGTCCGCGCAGTCGTTCTTTGCCAATCCCGTGGCGTACGACGGTGTCATGCTCACGACAGCGCTCAAGGGCGTGCATCGCGTGCCGCCGGGTCATTCGCTGACGGTGACGCCGCAGGGTGCGAAGGGATTCAAGCGGTGGTGGGAGACGCGTGAGCAC
>JBEBIR010000021.1:0-17499 GCA_040080315.1 Gemmatimonas sp. | reverse complement strand
TTGCTGCCAACCGTGGCCGCGTCCGGCAGTCACTTCGGCACGACGGTGCCGGCAGCGGTGGGCCTGGCGATGCCAATTGCCGGCGTGGCCGGCGATCAACAGGCGGCGTTGTTCGGGCAAGGTGGCTGGAATGCTGGCGGCGGAAAGAACACCTATGGCACGGGCGCGTTTCTGCTGCTCAACACGGGCGCGCATCGACCGGCGGGTGGTCGAGGCCTGCTCACCACGATCGCCTGTGATGAGCGCGGACAGCCTGTCTATGCACTGGAGGCAAGCATCTTCATTGCCGGTGCTGCGGTGCAGTGGTTGCGCGATGGCTTGGGAATTCTCGCGACCGCTTCTGAGACGGAAGCCATGGCGCGCTCGCTGCCCGGCAACGAGGGCGTGTATTTCGTTCCCGCACTGGTGGGGCTTGGCGCGCCGGATTGGGAGCCGAATGCTCGCGGTACCATTGTCGGTCTGACGCGTGGCACGACCCGCGCACATTTTGCGCGAGCCGCATTGGAAGCGATGGCGTATGCCACCTACGATGTGCTGGATGACATGCGTCGGAGTGGCAACGTGCCGTTCGATCGTTTGCGCGTAGACGGCGGTGCGACCAACAACGACTGGCTGATGCAATTTCAGGCTGATGTCCTCGGCGTACCGGTGGAGCGTCCGGACATCGTTGAAACGACGGCGCTTGGTGCGGCCGGCCTGGCGGGATTGACCGTTGGCGTTTGGCGCGATGGCGCCGAGTTCCTGGCGTCGCGCAAGTTTGCCCGGTTCATGCCCGGGGCCGGTCGCGATGCGGCCGTCGCGGCGCATCGCGGTTGGCGACGCGCGGTGCGCGCGGCATTGTCGTGGGCGCGCGACCGTGAGTGAACGCGACCACGCGGCTCGCACCGTCGTCAGTGACGACGAGGTGGAGGCGGCCATCAGCCGCGCGCGGGCGCGACAGCGTTCGTGTGAGCGGTGCGGCCCCCGACCGGAACCGGACGCGGTGTATTGTTCGAACTGCGGTGTGCGTCTGGCTGCTGCGTAACGTCTCTTGAGCGGAGTGGACATGATCATCTCGTGCCTGAAGCGACGGCTGCTCGTCGTCGTGATGTTCGCGGCGACACCGCTGGCACGCGAGCACAACATCGCGGCGCAAGGTTCACGGATCGTGTCGGGCAAGGTCATCGACAGCGCGGGGCGAATGGTCCCCGGCGCGCTGGTGGCCACACTGAATGTGAAGGGCGAACTGGTTGCGCAAACGGTCACGGGCGCCGACGGACTCTTCGACATGCCGCTGGCCTCGGATGCCTCGGTGGACGTGTATGCCCTGCTGACGGGCTACGAACCGTCCGCGCCGGTCCCGGTGAATGCCGGTTCGGCCGTGACCATGATTTCGCTCACGACGTCCCGTATTCGGGCGACGATCAGTGGCCAGCGCAGTCGACAACGCACCATGTGTGGTGCGCCACGCGACACCGCATCCGACGTGACGCGGCTGTGGCAGGAAGCACGCAAGGCGCTGGCGGCGACAGGACTCCGCTACGGCAAACACGAAATCGCGGCGACGATTTCATTTTTCGACCTGGTCACGTCGCGGAGTGGAAAGACCACGTCCGGTGAACCACGCCGCCAAGCGACCGTCGACGCACGTCGTCCGTTCCGGAGCCTGAGCGCGGATTCGGCGGCGCTGGTGGGATATGTCATTCAGTCCGACGACGACGTGTCGTACTACGCACCCGACGCCGACATGCTCCTGTCGGCGTATTTCGCCGACTCACATTGCTTCGCGATCGCGAAGGACACTGACGAACATCCCGGACAGATCGGACTCACGTTCAAACCGAAGAACGAACGACCGGGGATTTCTGATATCGTTGGCACCCTGTGGTTCGACCGCGCACAACTCGAATTGCGGCACCTCGAATACCGGTACAGCAATGCGCCGCCGGCATTTGCGGCGGCCGGTGTTGGTGGCGATCTGATGTTCGCGCATCTGCCCAACGGCGCGTGGCTGATCAGCCGCTGGGAGATCCGCATGCCGCAGGGCCAAATCCAGTCGCGCGTGTCGCTCCAGCACAGTCAGGTGCGCGGTCAACAGCAGATCACCATCGAGTCGCTGCGGGTGGCCGGTGGCGAAGTGAAGTCGGTTGCGATTGGTGCAACGGTGATGGTTCTCAGAGACTGAAGACGGGAGAAGGCAGCGCCTCACGGCACTGCCGTACACCCCTCCACTTTCGCACAGGTCGGATCAAGTGGCGGCAGCTTCAATCGCGCGAGCTCCTTGTTCACCGCCAGGAGGTCGGTCTTCCAGATGGTCTGCAGCCGATCCTTGTACCCCTTGAACTCCTTCGAAAGGATATCGAGGATCTCCGGCATGTAGGTGCCCGGCGGGCCGTCACCGCGTTCTGACATCGACAGCAGATTGGCCAGGCGATTGTTCACCTTGATCGGGAAGTTGAGCGGATCCTGACCGCTCTGATTCCGGACTTGATAGACGCTCTCCTCGACGCCCGTCGCGTTCGTTTTGAGCGTGGCACCGGTCGTCTTGAGGGCGGCATCATCGCTCTTGGTGAGACGCTGATCGAGCTGCGACTTCACCCGACGAATGGCAATCACTGCCTCGTTCGCTTCGGTGGTCTTGTCGCGCACTTTCTTGCCGAACGCATATTGCGCACGCAGGTCGGCGTCCGTCACGTCGGGCAAACGGGGATTGCGTTTTACCACGACCGGTGCCGTCATCGTGGCGCCGTCGGCGACAATGCGCGCCGTGTAGGTTCCCGGCGGAACGGCTGGCCCATTGGTACCCGCGCCCCACAGGATCATGCCGGGGAAGCTGGGAATCGCTTCGATGCGCAAGTCCCACGCCACGCGATTCATGCCGGCGGCAATCGGGAGAATCGAAGGACCGCCGCCGCGACGTCCACCGCCGCCCGCTGGCATGGCGGCGCGCTGTGCGGGCGTGAGCGTGTCGGCTTCGAACTTCCGCAACACCGCACCAGTTGAATCGAGAATCTCGAGGACGGCGCGCTTGGGAGCGGTGGCGAAATTGTAGACGAGTGTCGCACCAGTGGCCGAACGGTACGTCACTGGAGGCGTGTACAAATGCGAACCGGCGGCGAGCACAGTTGGTGTGGCTTGACGCAATGGTCCGATGTTGTCGAGGATCCAGAATCCGCGACCGTGTGAAGCGACCACCAGCTCATTGGCTTCCACCACCAAGTCGGCAATCGGCACATCCGGCATGTTCAACGACAGGTCCTGCCACACCGCGCCGTCATCGTAGCTGATGTACACCCCTTTCTGCGTCGCGGCGTACAGCAGTCCTTTGCGTGTCGGATCCTCGCGCACCGCGTGCACGTACGCGTCGGGACGGATGCCGTTGACGATCTTCGTCCACGTCCTTCCGTAGTCCGCCGTCCTGAAGATGTAGGGCGCGCGGTCGTCCAGGAGCGGACGACGCACCGAGATGTACGCCGCGCCGGCGCTGAACGCCGATGCGTCGATCTGACTGACGCGACCAAAGTCCGGCATGTCTTTCGGCGTGATATTCGTCCACACCTTGCCGCCATCACGCGTCACGTGCACCAGCCCATCATCCGATCCGGTCCAGATGACATTGATGTCACGTTTGGCCGGACCCACGGAAAAGATGACGCCGTACACTTCCGGGCCGTTCATATCACCGGTGATCGGCCCACCGGATTTCTCCTGCGTCTCCGGCGCGTGGCGCGTGAGATCACCGCTCAGGCGAAGCCAGGTGCGTCCGCCGTCCAACGTGCGCCACAGTCGCTGCGACGATACGAACAGCATCTTCGGATCGATCGGTGAAAAGAGAATCGGGAATGTCCACTGCCAGCGTTCGCGGATTTCCTTGGACGGTTCGCCCGAATAAAACCACGGGTACGGATTCACTTCGCGTGACAGGCCCGTGCGACGATTGAACTTGTCGACATAGCTGCCGTTGTTGGTTCCGGAATAGAACTGATCGGGGTCGAGTGGGTCGGGCGCGATGTATCCGGGCTCGCCACCGCCCGCCTCATACGACACCGCCATGCCACCGGAGGTCGGGTCGACATACCCTCCCGTACCACCGCCGGCGCCCCGGCCACCGCCACCGCGGCCGAATCCACCGCCGCCACCGTTCCAATTCGACGGAACGCACAGCGTGCTGTTGTCTTGTTGCGAGCCGCACACATGGAAGGGAATGTGTTTGGTGGTCGCCACGTGATAGAACTGTTCCGTGGGAAAGTCCTGCGCCGTCCACGCGGTGCCGGTCCCCATCGACACGCTGCCACCACCATCGTTCGCGACCACCAGATGGGCGGGATCTTCGGGGTCGATCCACAAGTCGTGAAAATCACCGTGCGTGCCGTTGCCAACGTTCGCCAGCGTCTTGCCACCGTCGGCTGAACGAAACATCGACGTGTTCTGCAGGTACACGACGTCGGCATTCTTCTGATCGGCGAACACGTGCGTGTAGTAGAACGCGCGCTGGCGAATATTGCGGTTGTCATTCACCAGCGTCCACGTGGCACCGGCGTCGTCGCTCTTGAACAGGCCGCCGTTGTCATTCTCCACCAGCGCATACACGCGGTTGGAATTGGCGGCGGTCACGGCCACGCCAATGCGTCCCACCAAACCGCTTGGCAGCCCCTTGTTCCGGGTGATCTCGGTCCACGTCTCGCCGCCATCGGTGCTCTTGAACAGACCGCTGCCCGGACCACCGCTCGACATCTGATACTCTTTGCGATACGCCTCCCACATGGCGGCATACAACACGTTCGGGTTTGCCCGATCGATCACAATGTCGACCGCGCCGGTCCGATCATCGCGACCCAACACTTTGCGCCAGGTCGTGCCGCCATCGGTGCTCTTGTAGACGCCGCGTTCGCTGCTGGCCACACTGTATTTCCCGAAGACCGCCGCGTACACGATGTCGGAATTCGTGGGATGAATGCGGATCTTGGAAATCGCGTCGACATTCTTGAAACCGACGTGCTTCCAGGTTTTGCCCGCGTCGAGACTCCGATAGATGCCGTCGCCGGGCATGATATTGCCGCGAATGCACGACTCACCCATGCCGATAAAAACCACGTCGGGTTTCGATTCACTGACCGCGATGGCACCCACCGATGCGCTGGTGATCTGGCCATCGGTCACCGGCATCCACGTGTCACCCGCGTCGATGGTCTTCCAGAGTCCGCCACCAACGGCTCCGAAGTACGCCACTTTCGGCTGACCCTTTACCCCACTCGAGGCGATGGAGCGGCCGCCGCGATCCGGACCGAGATTGCGCCAACGGAAATTCCGCTTGAAGGCCGAGTCGAGCGTGATCGGCTCCAGAGCGGGTTGCGCTGCTGAGGTCGGGCGGGCCGCAACCTTTGCGGGGGGTTGGGGTGCGGCGGCGGCGAGCGTAAGGCCGACGGACAGCGTCGCGACCAGTGGGACTGTCAGCGAAAGCGTGGGGCGCACGGAAGTTGGGGCGAAGGGACCGGTGGACTACATCCGGAACAAGGCATTTCCGAATGCATGGATGATGCCGCTTCCGGGCGGGTCCCGCCAGCCAGCCGTCGGTTTCTCCTTACGGTGCAGTGAATGTGAATGACTTGGTGCTCGAGAGTCCTCCGGCATCGCGTACCGTGAGCGTCCAGGTCCTCGTCCCGCTCAACTTGAGCGTCTTCGTCCAGATCGCCTGCGTCGAAACCGGAGTCGGTTCGCCGTCGCGCCACTCATAGGCCACGATGCCCGCGTCATCGGTCGAGCCACGTCCATCGAACGTGCACGTCAGTCCGTTGCAACTCACCAGTACCACTGCCACCGGCGCCTGGTTCGCGGGTGCCGCGGTCACGGTTACTGCGCGGGTCCGGCTGTTGGATCCGCCTGCATCGTTCACGGTCAGGATCACGTTGTACGTGCCACCGGCGCCAAAGACGTGCGTCGCGGTTTTCCCTGCACCGTTGGCCGTGCCATCGCCCCAAGCCCAGGCGTATGTCGCGTTCGGCTGCGCCGTGGAACTGGCGGCGTCGAAGCTGCAACTGAGATTCGTGCAGGTGAAGGCGTAGTTGGCCACCGGCACCGGCGGGGGTGCGGTGACCGTGACAGCCTGCGTCCGGCTATGGGTTCCGCCCGCATCGTTGACGGTCAGGATCACGGTGTACGTGCCACCGGTGCCAAAAACGTGCGTTGCGGTTTTCCCTGCACCGTTGGCTGTGCCATCGCCCCAAGCCCAAGCGTACGTCGCATTCGCCTGCGCCGTGGAACTGGCGGCGTCGAAGCTGCAATTCAAATTCGTGCAGCTGAAGGTGTAGTTGGCCACCGGCACCGGCGGCGGTGCTGGCGTCGGCGCCGTAAATGTGAACGACTTGACGTTGGAGAGCCCGCCCGCATCGCGCACGGTGAGCGTCCAGGTCCTCGTTCCGCTCACTTTGAGCGTCTTCGTCCATATCGCCTGCGTCGAGACTGGAGTCACTTCGCCGTCGCGCCACTCATAGGCCACGATGCCCGCGTCATCGGTCGAGCCACGTCCATCGAACGTGCACGTCAGTCCACTGCAACTCACCAGCACCACGGCCACCGGCGCTTGGTTCGCGGGTGCCGCGGTCACGGTTACTGCGCGCGTGAGGCTGTTGGTTCCGCCGCCATCGTTCACGGTCAGGATCACGTTGTACGTGCCACCGGCGCCAAAGACGTGCGTCGCGGTTTTCCCTGCACCGTTGGCCGTGCCATCGCCCCAGGCCCAAGCGTATGTCGCGTTCGGCTGCGCCGTGGAACTGGCGGCGTCGAAACTGCAACTCAAATTCGTGCAGCTGAAGGTGTAGTTGGCCACCGGCACAGGCGGCGGTCCAGCGGTAATGAACCCCGTGTACAGCAGCCGATTGGTTGTTCCGGCCCCTGGGCTGGTCACAACATTCATCGTCGCGTTCGTCGACAGCGCCGTGGCGACAGCCGCCGGCAACGCAGAGGGATTCGCCTCGAGGAACAGCGCCGCAGCGCCTGCCACATGGGGCGACGCCATCGACGTTCCGCTCAGCGTGCTGGTGGCGGTGTTGCTGGAGATCCAAGTTGATGTGATCGACGATCCGGGCGCGAAGATGTCCACGCACGAGCCGAAGTTGGAGAATGACGAGCGCGCGTCACCAATGGTGGTGGATGCGACCGTGATCGCCGTCGCCGTCGAGCTCGGCGACTCGAGGCACGCGTTGGCGCTGCTGTTGCCCGCCGCGACCGCATACGTGACGCCGGCGGCGACCGAGTTGGCGACCGCCGCGTCCAGCGCTGCCGAAAACGGGCCGCCCAAGCTCATGTTGGCCACCATGGGTGTCGCCGGATTCAACAGCTTCCGCTGCGTCACCCAGTCCACGCCAGCGATCACCTGCGAGTACGAACCGGAGCCGGTGCAGTCGAGCACTCGCACCGCCACCAGGCTGACGCTCTTGGCCACGCCGTACGTATTGCCGCCAACCGTTCCGGCGACGTGCGTACCATGTCCGTCGCAATCGAGTGCGGTGCCACCCGGGGTGATCTGGTCAACGCCGGTCACGGCGCGGCCACCGAAATCCGTGTGCGAGAAGAGAATGCCGGTGTCAATGATGTAGACGGTGACGCCCGCACCGGTGGCACCGTAGCCGTACGAGGTGTTGAGCGGGAGCGCTCGTTGGTCAACCCGGTCGAGGCCCCACGACGGCGGATTCGGCTGCGTGCCGGTCGCGTACGCGATCTGATCCTCTTCGATTGAAACGACGATCCCCTCTCGCGCCAACGCCGCAAGGCTGGCTGCCGAGAACTCACCGGCAAATCCCTTGATGGCGGCGTTGTACCGGAACGCCAAGCGCCCGCCGTGCGCTCGCACCAGACGGTCCGCCTCACTCGCGGCATTCATTTCGGAATCCCGAAAACGCACGATATAGCGAGGATGGGCCTGCTGCCCGCTGCTCATATCGAACAGGGGAACGGACGTCGCCGTCGGCGCGTCGTAGCACGCCGCAAGCGCGAGCACCAGGCTGGCGGAAAGCAGGGACTTTCGCATCGATTCCATCTTGGTGGCGGGAGTCGTGTTCGGTGAGCGGTTGGCGGAGCCCATCGTGGCCCACGCGCGGGCGGGAATCATCAGTGCCTTGCGCAACGGCGCTCCAATGAGCGCCGCCGCAAATCTGCTGGGACACGCGCGGATTGGTCAAGCATCGCTCACGCTTGGCGAAACGCGTTCACGCTCTTGCACCCCGAGCGCACCGGGCATACGTCGCACTTGGGCGCTCGCGCACTGCACACCAGCGCCCCCAACTCCATCAGTGCCTGATTGTGCGTCCACGTGCGCTTGCCACTACGCGGCAACAATCGCTCGGCGATCGCCCAGAGCACCTTTGCCCCCGACCCGCTCTTGGGTTTCACCTTCGGCGCAAACACGCGATGCAGCACCCGCGCCACATTCGTGTCCACCAGCGCCGCGCGCTTTTCGTAGGCAAACGACGCCACCGCGCCTGCCGTGTACGCGCCAATGCCTGGCAGTTCGCGTAGCGCCGCGGGTTCGCTGGGAATGACGCCGTCGCACTCGCCGGTGACGTGTCGCGCCAAGGCGTGGAGATTGCGCGCTCGCGCGTAGTAGCCGAGTCCTTCCCACGCCTCCATCACGCGTTTGGGACGCGCGGCCGACAGCGCCTTGAGGTCGGGAAAGCGATCGAGGAATCGCCGATAGAAATCCAGCACCCGCGAGACCTGCGTCTGCTGGAGCATGAGTTCGGACACCAACACATGATACGGATCGCGCGTGTTGCGCCACGGCAAGTCGCGCCGGTTTGCGCGATACCACGCATGCAGCTTGCGCCGAAACGTGGCCGCGGCGGCATCGGTGATCTGCGGCACGCGCGGTGATCGCTGCTTCGTGAGTCCCTTCAAACCACCGTCCAGGGAAACGTGCTCAACCTGCAGGAACTACACGGACGTCAAACATACCGTATCTGTCTGACCTCTGCAGACCTGAGCGAACTTCAAAAACAGATTCCACCACGAAGGACGCGAAGGACACGAAGGACTGCTTTGGATGTTCAGCACGGCGTCTCCTTTGTGTCCTTCGCGACCTTTGCGGTGGATCGTTTGTAGCGCACACGCGCAGGTGCCGCGGAGGATAAGCGTACCTACGCCCGCTCGACGTTCTCCAGCCGACGTCGCGCCATCACCAGCGGCACCACCGTGGCGGTCACACACAGCGCCAACGCCGCCACAAACGGCAGCACCAGTTGCAGCGGATCATGCGCCCACCCGAAGTGCTGTGCCACCACGTACCGGGCCGCCGGTCGACCGGTGAGATAGGCGACCGCGCCAATGAGTGCAATGCCGCTCATCATGAACAGCAGACCACCAAAGGACGTGGGGATCTGCGCGGCGTTCTCGGAATCAAACTGCGGATAGAACGTCCCGAAACTCAGCGCCAGCGCGGTCAGCGGAAACACCAAGGCGGCGATTGCCGACAGCGAGACGATCTGCACGAAGGGCAGCACACCGAGCATGGTGTTGGTGACGCCGACCAGAATCAACGCCAACACGAACAGCGGCAACGCGCCCACCCAGAACTTGGCCCACAACACTTCACGCATGGGGAGTGGACTCGAACGCAGGAGCCACCACGTTCTCCCCTCAAGACTCACGCTGGGAAAGACGAAACGCGCTGCGATGGAGGCGAGGACGAAACCCGCCAGGGCCAGATTGAGAAACGGAATCACATTGCGCAGCAGCGTGGTCATGCCGCTGCCATTGAGTGGCAGATATCGCACATTCGCCACATACACCACCAGCAGCACCCCTAGCAGGATCAGTTGTGACCACTGCGTGCTGTCGCGCGCAAATACCTTGAGCTCCTTGAGCACCAGTTCGCGGCGCGTCGCTCCCAGTACACGCAGCACGCGGTCAATCCACGGTCGGCCACCTCCGGCGATCACGCGGCGATTCGCGCCCTCCTGCGCCTGACTGAATCCGCGCGCCCATCCCCGCGCATGCAGCAGGCCGCCCACCAGGATCAGCCCGCCGGCGGCGCCCCACAAGCGCAGCAGGGGTGGCCACACCGCTTCGCGCCCAATCCAGCGCATGAGTGCTTCACTCAACCATTCGCTGGGAAGCCAGGGCGACGAGGGCGTGTCCAGTGACGCCACGAATTGCATGAAGTTCTGAAAGCCTTCCGGACGCACCAGCTGCTCCGGCCGTGCCGCGCGAAAGAGGATGACCAGACCGGCCAGTGCCAGCGCGCTGATCACACTCAGTAAGTCGCGCGTCCGTCGCGCGGGAAACACGTTCACCAGCAGCAACGTGAGTGCCGAACCGGCCGCTGCGGGAAAGAGCAGAAAGGGAATGCCAGCCGTCAGAGCGACGCCGATGAATCCCCATCCAGCCTCGAACGCGGCACCGTACGCCGCGATGATGGGCACCAACAGCAACGCCACCATCCAGCTGGAATGCAGCGCCGTCTCGGCCAGTCGCGCGCGATACAACGACCACGGCGAGATCGGCGCGGCGGCCAGCTGATCGAGATCGCGCGCCAGGAAGAAGTTCGAGAGCGCGGCAATGATGTTTGACAGCAACAGAATGCTGCCGAACGACAGCAGGATCATCGACAGCAACTTGCCGGCCAACAGCGTCCCGATGTCTTCGGCGCTGCGGAAGTACCGCACCAACCGGAAGGCGATGACAAACGCGGCCAACCAGAATCCACCACCGAGTATCATCACGGCGATCATCCGACGCAGGTCGCCGCGCTCGTGACGCCGCATCCGATGTCGCGCCATCTGCCACTTGGGAAGTAACAACCACGTGGCGCCCGCCGGCCGCACGAGTGCTGAGGTCAGTGGCGCGAGGGGCGCCTCAGGCATCAAGCACCCCAAGCAGTTCGCGGGCGAGCTCATTGCCCGTCAGTCGCAGGAAGATGTCTTCCAACGCCTCGTCCGCTCCCGTCCCGCCACGGAGCGCGTGCATATCGCCACACGCCACCAGTTCTCCCCGCTGCATGATGCCGATGCGATCACACATGTCTTCGGCAATCTCCAACGTATGTGTCGACATCATCACGGTGTGGCCGCGTCGGGTGTATTCGCGGAACAGGTCCTTGAGGATCTTCGCCGACTTGGGGTCGAGACCCACCATCGGCTCATCCACGACGATCACCGAGGGTCGATGCACGAACGCGCTGGCGATGATCAGTTTCTGGCGCATCCCGTGGCTGTAGCTTTCGACCAGTTCATCGCGCCACGATTCGAGATCGAACAGCGCCAGTAACTCGTGTCCGCGACGATCGACGTCGGGGCCTTGCTCGCCATACAGACCGGCCGTGAAGCGCAGAAACTCCATTCCCGTCAGCTTCTCATAAATGAAGGGGCGGTCAGGAATGAAGCCCAACGCGCGTTTGGCCCGCATCGGGTCGGTACGAAGGTCGTGACCGGCAATCCGGACCAGTCCCGCCGTGGGCTGCAGGATACCCGCGATCATGCGCATGGTGGTCGTCTTCCCGGCGCCGTTTGGGCCGAGAAAGCCAAAGAGCTCGCCCCCGGGGACGACCAGATCGAGCGACCGCACTGCGGTAAACGCACCGTAGCGCTTGGAAAGTCCCGCGATTTCAATCATGAAAGGCTGACGACCAACCATGCGGGGTTGTTTCCTTCGGTGTTTCTTCGCAAGTTCGTAATAGACCATGGCCACTAAGTCGCGCTCCGCCCCTGCTTCTGCGCCCTCCGCAGCCTCCCCCACGGCCTCCACCGCGTTGATCGTGCGTGGCGCGCGCGAGCACAATCTCCGGAACATCAGCGTCACGATCCCTCGCGATCGATTGACCGTTGTCACGGGGCTGTCGGGATCGGGGAAATCCTCGCTCGCGTTCGATACGATTTACGCGGAAGGCCAGCGCCGCTACGTGGAATCGCTGTCGGCGTATGCGCGGCAGTTTCTCGGGCTGATGGAGAAGCCCGATGTCGATGCGATCGAGGGGTTGTCGCCCGCCATTTCGATTGAACAGAAGTCGGCCGGTCACAATCCTCGATCGACGGTTGGCACGGTCACCGAGATTTACGACTATCTCCGTCTCCTGTATGCGCGCGCGGGCACACCGCACTGCCCAAACTGCGGGCGTGCGGTGCAACGACAAAGTCCGGGGCAGATCGCCGAACAGATCCTCGGTTGGCCAGCAGGCACGCGCATTGAAATACGCGCGCCGTTGGTGCAGGGTCGCAAAGGCGAATTCCGCGATCTGTTCGAGAACGCGCGCAAGCAAGGCTTCGTGCGCGCCATCGTGGACAGCGCGCTGATCGAGTTGGCCGACCCGCCAAAACTCAATCGACGACTCAATCACTCCATCTCGATTGTGGTCGACCGATTGACCGTGCGCATGGAGGATCGCGGCCGACTGACCGACTCGCTGGAGACGGCGTTGCGTCTGGCCGAGGGGCTGGCCGAAGTCGTGCGCTTCGATAGCAGCGAATCCACCACGGAAATGTTCTCGGAGCGCTACGGCTGTCCGACGTGCGGCCTCTCGATGCCGGAGCTCGAACCGCGCAACTTCTCATTCAATTCGCCTTTTGGCGCCTGTGAGGGGTGCAGCGGACTTGGCACGACGCGCACGGTCAGCGAGGAGCTGATCATTGGCGATCCCGCGCTCTCGATCCTCGAAGGCGTGATTCTGCCGTGGGGCGAGCCAGATGGGTATCTGCGCAAGGTGATTCTGCCCGGTCTCGCGAAGATGCTGGGATTCGATCTCACCTCGCCGTGGTCCGGCATTCCGGTTGGTGTGCGACAGCAACTGCTGCACGGTGTGCGCGAGCCGTCCGCCACGGCGCGCAAGGTCGCCAAGAAATCCGCGGGTGCCACGAAGAAGACGACGAAAGGATCAACGAGCGAGAGCGCCTGGGAGGGCACGGTCGCGCATATCCAGCGACGATACGCGGAAACGAGTTCCGACTCGGTACGCGGCGATCTCGAAGCGTACATGGTCGCGGCGCACTGTCCGGCGTGTCACGGTCGCCGGCTGCGTCCGGCCTCGTTGGCGGTGTCGGTGCACGGGCGCAATATCGGCGACGTGGTGGAACTGAGCGTCATCGATTCCCTCGCGTTCTTCGAGGACGTGCCGTTGCGATCGCCCGGTCATCCGGGGCTTGAAGTTGGCGTGGCCGGTCCGATTCTCAAGGAAGTGCGCGAACGTCTGCGCTTCCTGGTGGATGTCGGCCTCGACTATCTCACGCTCAATCGAAGCGCGGAGTCGCTGTCGGGTGGTGAAGCGCAACGCATCCGGCTGGCGACGCAAATCGGATCACGACTGGTCGGCGTGTTGTACATACTCGACGAGCCCAGCATCGGGTTGCACCAACGAGACAACGGCCGACTGCTGGCGACGCTCCAGCAACTCCGCGACCTCGGCAACACGGTCATCGTCGTGGAACACGACGAGGAAACGATTCGCGAGGCCGACCACATCATTGATCTCGGACCGGGCGCTGGAAAACACGGTGGTGAAGTCATTGCGTCGGGTACGCTTGCCGACATTCTGAAAAGCGACGCCTCAATCACCGGGGCGTACCTGAACGGAACGCGCACAATTCCTGTGCCAAAGAAACGTCGCGTGGCCGATCCCAAGCGTTCGCTGGTGGTGGAGGGGGCGCGGGCTCACAACCTGCGCGATGTGACGGCGACGTTTCCGCTTGGACTATTTGTCGCCGTGACCGGCGTGTCCGGATCGGGCAAGTCGACGCTGGTGACGGACATTCTTCAACGCGCGCTCTCGCGACATTTCTACCGCGCCCGTGTCATTCCAGGCACCCACGATCGCATTCGCGGTCTGGAGCATATCGACAAGGTCATCGACATTGATCAGAGCCCGATCGGTCGCACACCGCGATCCAATCCCGCCACGTATACCGGCGTGTTCACGCCGGTGCGCGAGTTGTTCGCCGAACTGCCCGAAGCCAAGATTCGCGGCTATGGACCGGGTCGCTTTTCGTTCAATGTGAAGGGCGGTCGCTGTGAGTCCTGTCAGGGCGACGGACTGGTGAAGATTGAGATGCACTTTCTGCCCGATGTGTTCGTCCCGTGCGACGTGTGCAAGGGGAAGCGCTTCAATCGCGAGACCATGGAAGTCCGCTTTCGTGGCATGAGTATCGCCGAAGTGCTCGACCTTACCGTTGAGGACGGATGCACGGTCTTCGAGAATCAACCGCGCATCTCGCAACGGCTCGAAACGCTGCGGGACGTTGGACTCGGCTATATCCACCTCGGACAGAGCGCGACGACGCTCTCAGGTGGTGAGGCCCAGCGCGTGAAACTCGCGACAGAGCTGGCCAAACGCGATACCGGACGCACGCTGTACATCCTCGATGAGCCAACAACGGGTCTGCACTTCGAGGACGTGCGGGTATTGCTGGAGGTGCTGCACAAGTTGGTGGATCGGGGCAATACCGTGCTCGTGATCGAGCACAACCTCGACGTGATCAAAACGGCCGACTGGGTGATCGACCTGGGTCCCGAAGGCGGTGTGCGCGGCGGCAGTGTGGTAGCGGCCGGCACGCCCGAGCACGTGGCGCGCGTGAAGGAGAGTCACACGGGGTATTATCTGCGCAACATGCTGCGTTGACGCCGCTTCCGGCTTCCGGCTTCCGGCTTCCGTCTCTCGTCTCCCGCCTTCTCCACAGCGTACCTTACGAGCATGGTCTCACTCCTGGACATCATTGGCCCCGTCATGGTCGGCCCAAGCTCGAGCCACACGGCCGGTGCGTGTCGTCTTGGCTTGCTCGCGCGCTGTCTGGTTGGCGGCACGCCGCAGCGCGCGACCATCGAATTGCATGGTTCATTTGCCCGCACTGGCGAGGGGCACGGGACGGACAAGGCCATCGCGGGCGGACTGATGGGCTTTCGTCCTGATGACGAGCGGTTGCGGACGGCGCTGGAAATCATCAAACACGAAGGGCTCGATTACACATTCGAGAAAACGTCTCTCGGCGACGAAGCGCACCCGAATTCTGTGCGCATCACACTTGAGCGCGACGGGCGGCGATCACAGATGGTGGGTGCCTCACTCGGTGCGGGCCGAGTGCTGCTGACGGAAATCGACGGCTATCCCGTGGACGTGTCGGGCAACTTGCACACCATCGTGTTGGTCGCTGAAGACACCAAGGGATCGGTCGCGCGCATCGCGGGGTTGCTCGCCGAGGCCGATCTGAACATCGCCACGCTGAAACTGACGCGAAAGGAACGCGGTGGTGACGCGTTCATGGTGATTGAGGTCGATCACGAACCGGAAGAGGCGGTGCGCGACGCAATCCGCAGTCTGTCGTGGGTGCGGTGGGCCTTTCGTCTCGACAAAGTGAGCGCCTGATGTATAAGAGTCTCGCTGAAGCCATTCGCGACGCTGAGTCGCGTGGCGTGAGTCTGTCGACGGTTGCGCTCGACGCCGAAGCGAAGGATCAGGGTCGGCCTGTCGCTGAGATCCGCGATGCGTTGCGGCGCGCGTTGGTCGTGATGCGAGGTGCGGTGGAGCGCGGCATGGTGGGTGACCTCATGTCATCGTCAGGTCTCGTCGGTGGCGATGCGGCAAAGTTGCGCACGGGCCCCGCTGGCCCGTTGGCCGGCACGCCGTTTCGCGACGTGCTCGCGCGCGCGCTGGCGGTGCAGGAAGTGAATGCGGCGATGGGTGTCATTGTCGCCGCGCCAACGGCCGGTGGTGCTGGCGTGCTGCCGGCGGTGCTCACCGGACTGGCTGCCGCGCGCGGCATCGATGACGAACGTGTCATTGATGCGCTGGCGACTGCGGGGCTGATTGGTGCGGTGGTGGCGGAACGCGCGTCGCTGTCGGGAGCCGAAGGCGGATGTCAGGCAGAAACAGGCGCCGCCGCGGGCATGGCGGCCGGCGCCGCCGTCGAGATGTTGGGCGGATCGCCGCGACAGGCGGGCCATGCCACGGCACTCGCGCAACAGGGCACGCTTGGACTTGTGTGCGATCCACTTGGCGGATTGGTGGAGTTGCCTTGCGTGTTCCGCAACGCCACGGGCGCCGCGATTGCGCTTGCCGCGATCGAAATGGCGATGGCCGGAATCGAGTTTGCCATTCCGGCGGACGAAGTGATCGATACGATGGGACAGATTGGCGCGGAAATGGACGTGCGATACCGTGAGACGGCTGGCGGCGGTTTGGCCGCCACACCCACCGGTCGACGGCTGGCCAAGGAACGGCTGTACGCGCTCAAACGATCCCGTGGGTGAATGTGGTTGGCGTGCGGGAATCGCAGTGGCCGCGCTCGCAGGTGCCCTGGCGTGTCGCGCGCCGGATCACGCACGCACCACCGACTCCTTGCCTTTGCTGCGCCACCCGTCGCTCCTGAGCGACCCCGCCAAGTTGCGTGATGCAACTTCGACGGGTCGATTCACCCATCCGGCGATGCTCGAAGCCTCGGGGTTGGTGCGCGCCACACGCGAGCCGGGTGTCTTCTGGTCGCACAACGACAGTGGAAACGACGAGCGACTGTTTGCGTTCGATAGTGCAGGTCGGGCACTCGCGGTCGCGCGCGTCAACGGTGCCCGCAATCGGGACTGGGAAGCCCTGTCGCTCGGACCCTGCGCCCGCGTGTCGTGCGTTTACCTTGGCGACGTGGGTGACAACAGCGCGCGGCGTCGTGATGTGACGCTGTGGCGCTTTCCCGAGCCCACTACGCAAGACACGGTCATTGCGTCGGCCCAACGCGTGGTGTTTCGCTATGCCGATGGTCCCCGTGATGTCGAGGCGATCTGGGTAACGCCGGACACAAGCGTTTTTCTGCTGACCAAGCGGCCGGACAAGGACCGTTCGGGCCACTTTCGACCAGCGCGCATCTACCGCATTCCTGCCAGCGCGTGGCACACCGATGCCGTCGTCACGGCGGAGATCGTGGACTCGCTGCCGATTGTACCAACGCCCGACGCCAGTCCCGGCTGGATCACCGATGCGGCGGTGTCTGTTGCCGAACATCGGCTGGCCGTACGCACCTACCGTGACGTGTTCGTGTTTGGTGTTGACTCACTGACGTGGCGACCGACGGCGCTGGTCGCGCGGTGTTCGCTGAGGACTCTTCGCGAGGGGTACCAAGGCGAAGGCGTCACGTGGCTGGCCGATGGCCGGCTGTTATTCGTCGCCGAGGGGAAGCGCGCGCAGTTGCACACGGGGCGTTGTCCGTAGCTAGTGTCGATCCTGAAACTCGTCGTTCGCGATGGTGGAACCACAGAGGAGAGACGTCAGACTGGAGACCGCAGACACAGACGCGGCCGGTCTTCGTCTTGAGTCTCCCGTCTTCCGTGGAGAGACGAAGGACAGGAGACGGCAGACGAAAGCGGCCGCTGGTCTTGGTCTCGAGTCGCCCGTCTGACGTCTCTCGTCTGTTGTACCACCCTCGCGAAAGTGGCGTTTCAGGATGGACTCTTGCCGGGCCGCTAGGTGCTGGCACTGCACCCCACACCCGCGATACAATTCGACACACGGGGCGAAACGAACCGGAACGGCCAGCCGTACGGGCCTCCGTCCCCAACTTC
>JBEBIR010000382.1:0-4194 GCA_040080315.1 Gemmatimonas sp. | reverse complement strand
TTTTCGTAGGCACGAATAACCTCTGGTGGGATGCCATGTTTACGGCATTTCTCACGATTCCCGTCGTCCCAGTCGAAGCCGCCGAACTGGATCTCACGGCTCATTCTAGCAGATGTCCATACAAATGTCAATCATTTCGTGGACCCCGTGATGGGTTGGTGCTTGGCTGGCCAGTGTGATCCTCTCTCAACGTCGTCAACGCGCAATCTGTGTAGAATTCGCAAATGAACATCACCGTATTGTTGGGCGGCGTATCCGCAGAACGCGACGTGTCGCTCTCGTCGGGATTGCGCATTGCCGTCGGTCTGCGCGAACGAGGGCACGCGGTGACCTGTCTTGATCCCGCCGAGGGTGTGCTGTCACGCGAGACCGAGGCTCGGCTGTTGGCCAGCGGTGTGGGCAGTGCGCCGCCGTCGTTGGAAGCATTGGCGGGACTCGGGTCGGCCTCCCTGTCGCCAACGTTGGCCATGCGTCCCGAAGTGACGGGCGCCGACTGCGTGTTCATCGCGCTGCACGGTGGACAGGGTGAGGATGGCACGGTGCAGGCGCTGTTGGATATGGCCGGCGTGCGCTACACGGGCAGCGGTCACCTGGCGAGTGCGCTGGCGATGGACAAGCATCTCACGAAGGTGCTGCTGCGTGCGGCCGGAGTAGCCACGGCGAACTGGTTGATGGCGCCGCCGGCCGGCACCGGAACCGTGGATCCGGACGAAGTCGGGCGTCATCTGGACTGGCCGGTGGTCGTGAAGCCCTCCAAGCAGGGGAGCACGGTGGGGCTCTCCATCGTGCGAGCGCCGAATGAACTGCAGCCGGCGATCACGGAGGCGTTCCGGTATGACGACGAGGTGATGATCGAGCGATTTGTGCCGGGTCGTGAGCTGACGGTGGGAATCCTCGGCGATCAGGTCTTTCCGACGATCGAGATCAAGCCGATGAAGGAGCTGTATGACTATGAGTGCAAGTACACGCCGGGAATGGCCGAGGAGTTCGTCGCCGAACTAAGTCCGGAGACCCAGTCCAAGCTGGCGGATCAGGCTCGGCGCTCGTTTTCGGCGCTCAAGCTGCGCGGGTATGCCCGCATTGATTTCCGGCTGGACCCAAGCGGCCAGCCGTGGTGTCTGGAGGCGAACACGTTGCCGGGAATGACGCCGACCAGTCTGATCCCACAGGCCGCGGCGGCCGCTGGCGTCTTGTTTCCCGAGTTGTGCGAGCGCATCGTCCTGTTGGCGCTCGCGTAGCACCATCATTGACCGCGCGCGGATCGCGCGCCGTTTCGTTTGGCACCATCCCCCGCCATGGCCATAGCCACGTACGACGAGTTTGAGAGTTCGCGCAGTCCACTGGCCGTGTTTTGGCTGATCGGACTGTGTGTGGGCGTGTACTTCGTGCAGACCACGTTGGTCGGCGATGTGAACATGGCCAATGCGCTTGGCTATACGCCGGGCGACCTTGCGGCGCGCTCGTTGTGGACCGTCGGTACCTACATGTTTGTGCATGGGGGCCTCATGCACCTGGCGCTCAACATGTGGACCCTGTGGATGTTCGGGCCGCGTGTGGAGCGCGCGTGGGGACCGAGCACGTTCACCTGGTTCTATCTGTGGTGTGGTCTGGGCGGTTGGGCCGCGCACTACATGTTTCAGAAGAACGGCGGCACGCTGATTGGCGCGTCGGCGGCGATTCTGGGCGTGGCGGTGGCCTTTGCCTCGCGGTGGCCGGATGACGAGGTGTATCTGTTTGGTGTGCTGCCAATGAAAGTGCGTTGGCTGGTGCTGTTCATGGCGGCGATGAACATCGTGATGGCCGTCATTGATCAGGGCACGATGGGTGGCACGGCGTGGGCGGCACACATCGGCGGCATGGCGGCGGGTTGGATTTACTTGCGCGCGCCGAGCACGCAGAGTCTCGATCGCTTCCGTCGTCGCATCGAGCCGGCGCCGGACTATGGTGACGAGAGTCCGCGTCCGGTGCCCAAGAGTTCGGCGCGACCGCGTGAACGCGATGCGGATGATATCGTGGCGCAGAGCAAGGCCGCGGTGTCGCGCACGCGTCCGGCGCCCGCGCCGCGCGTGGCGCCAATGGCGGTGGCGGAGAAGCCGTCGACGGCACTCGATGCGGTGCTGGACAAGATCGCCTCGGACGGGATGGGGAGTCTGACCGTCGCCGAGAAACTGCTGCTGGACGAGTGGTCGAAGCGACTGCGAGAGCTGAACGGCGGTTGAACAACGGCAACGGCAGTTGCAGTTTGCAGTATGCCCCGTCCAGAACTGCTTGAGTCGTTTCCGAATCCGTACGCGGATCGGAGTTACGAGATTTACATGGAGACCACCGAGTTCACGTCACTGTGTCCGCTTGGTGGCATCGAGACCGACGCGTCGGATCTCAAATTGCTGGAGGGTGGTGCGCCGGATTTCGCGACCATTCGCATCACCTACACACCAGCGGCCAAGTGTCTCGAGCTGAAGAGTCTCAAGCACTATTTGTGGAGCTTCCGCAATGACGGCATCTTCTACGAGCGCGCGGTGAATCGCATTCTTGATGATCTGGTGGCCGCGTGCGCACCGAAGGCTATCACGGTGGTTGGTGATTTCAACGTGCGCGGTGGACTGAAGAGTATCATCACGGCAAGCTGGACGCCGGCGTCGTAGGATGTGCGGGCCGTGAGTGACCGGCCGCTGGTCTATACCGAGTTCGCACCCGGCAATGCCGCGCGTGACATCGCGCTCACGTACTGGGGCTTTCAGGTGCGCGCGCTACCGCACGAGGGTTTTGTGCATCGCGTGTGGCCCGACGGGTGCATTGCGCTGACACTGGTGTGTGTTGGCGACCGCGGTGTGGGCGCGCATGTGCTGGGTGTCCGGCTCACCGCGTTCGACGTGCCGTTGTTTGTCGGTGCCCGATACTGGGGGGTGCGATTTCGCCCCGAGTCGGGCGCCGCATGGCTGGGTGTCGCGCCACACACATTGCGCGAGCAGGCGGTGATGGCGGCGACACTGGTGGGCGACGATGTGATGGTGCTGGCCAGCGATGTCGCGCAACTGGACAGCGAAGATCTGGTGCGTGCGCGGCTGGATGCGTGGATTGCCTCGCGAACCGTGTCATCGCCGATCGATACGGTGGTGCGGAGTGCGGTGGCGGTCATCGTGGCTACCGATGGCCAGCGCGCGATGGCCGACGTGGCGCGCGATGTGGGTGTGAGCCCGCGTGTGTTGCAGCGCCGCTTTGCGGCAAGCGTGGGGATTTCTCCCAAGGCATTCGCCGGTCTGCGACGCGGTCGAAGCGCACTCAAGCGCGTGGCCGCGAGCGGTACCGGCGCGGACGTTGGTGGATGGTCGGGAGTGGCGCTATCGAGTGGGTATGCCGATCAGTCGCACTTCACGCGCGAAGTGGCGCGACTGACGCGCTTCGCCCCCACGGCGCTTCAGGAGCGTCTGGCGATCATTGAGCATGAACGCCTGGTGGACTAGGACCAAAGAACAACTGCGTGCGGGCTCCGGCCGTTGTCGCATTCGTTCAAGACCGCGCCCTGCACGCGGGCGATGTTTCACTCAGTACTGAGTACTGAGTACTCAGTTCTCCGTCATCTCCTAGAGGATTCCCATGCGCACTCCAACCGTTGTTCTCAGTACTCTTGTTCTGAGTACTCTGCTTGCCCTTCCCTCACTCCCCGCGCAGCCGACGCGGCCAGCGGGTGGTGATCCGCGTGCCGCCATGCAGGCCGAAGCGCGGACCGCGATGGCGCCGTTCGCCTGGCTGGTGGGTGAATGGGAAGGGCCGGCCACGGTATACATCGCGGGCGGCGGCACCATGTCAATCGTTCAGCGGGAGACCGTCACCTCCGGCGCTTTTGGTTCGGCGCTCCTGGTACAGGGCCGGGGCACCATGACCGTGAATGGTGCGGCAAGGCAGGTGTGGGACGCGGCCGGGTTGATCGGCTACGACGTGCCGACGAAAAAGTTCGCGATGACGTCGGCCAGCGGCAGCGGGCAAATGCAAATGTTCGGTCTGACCACACAAGGCGAGGGACTCACGTGGGGTTTCACCGCTGCCGGTACGATGAACGAGTACGTGATCACGCGAACGAGCGATGGGAAGTGGAAGGAGGTGGGGCGCTCGTCTACGGATGGTGGGAAGAGCTGGACGACCACTATTGAGATGCTCTTAACGAAGGTCCCGTGACGCGCGCGGGGCCTGCGA
>JBEBIR010000381.1:0-4196 GCA_040080315.1 Gemmatimonas sp. | reverse complement strand
CCCCCCCCCCCCCCCCGCTCCAGCGCTCATCCCTTCTGTTACTCACCCCTCAAGTTACTCACCCCTCAAGTTACTCACCCCTCAAGCCGTTACCCGCGCGTAACCAGCCACAGCCCGCACAGACACAACGCAACTCCGCATAGCCTGCTCGCGGACACTGGCTCACGAAACACCAGCGCGCCGAGCGCCAACAGCACGACAGCGAGGCAGGCGTTCGCCGCGAGCGAAGCATTGCTCAGTTGCCACCCGGCGCGATACGCCAACAGAAATCCAAGTTCGACGGCAACGATCCCGAGGCCGACCAGCACCGTGCTGGCATTGAGCGTTCGCCACGCGGTGCCGAACGAGACACCGCGCGCCAGAACGGGTATCGTGGCGAGCGTCGCCACGAACGCGACGATGTAGGCCGCCAGCGTCGCCACCACCGCATTGGCTTCGCGCGGGATCGCCCGTTGGCCGAGATGATAGATGACATTGCCGAGCACGACGAGTGCAATGGGCAACCACGCCATGGGTCCGACTCAGCGTTGAAGGGGTCGAACACCACTGGAGCGGTGTCGATTGAGTAGAGTTCGTGAACACACAAGTCGATAGTCGGCGCCGTTGCTGTCAATAGCCGTCGGGAGGCGAGCACGCATGTCACGCGCATTCTTGAGAGACGACGCGGAGGGCGAGATGCCCCGCCGCAACTACAATCTGCCCGATCGCGACGATCCTGAATTCGATCGGGTATCAGCGCGCGCTTTGCTTGAAGCCGCCCGTGTGAGCGAAACACAGCTCGCTGAGCGCGCAACAGGATACTATTGGGGCGAACCGGTGCTCCGCCCGTATGTTGAAGAGCTGCTCGCGGAAGCGGTGCGCACCAAGGACGAGCGACTGGAGCAACTCGCTCGCCGGTTTCTGGGATAACGCTCCGAAGATTTGGTCTTCGTGCAGAACCTGTTTTCGACCGGGCCGCAGGCACCGCGCACCAGCGCGCTAGTCGGGCGTTAGGAAGAACTCCGTTAGTCCGCCGGGGCGCCGAGCTCGCCAAAGAGTGGAAGCATCGCGAGGGGCGCGACCGCAAGCCAGGCAAGCGCGAAGCCGCCGAGCGCGCCGTAGGCCGCGATGCGCTACCAAGAGAGAGCTCTAATGGTGCGCCGACGCGCGGCAACGGCCAAGGCCACGGCGGCGATCGCACTGGAGACAAAGCCCGCGCAGCCAAGGTAGAACACGATCCGGGCCGGCGACTCGCCGGGGCGAAGCCGGCCGGATCCACGAGAAGCAAGACGCCAACGATAGCCGCGCCGACAAGCGTCCACGTGATGCCAGCAGCCGGCGGTTGCCTAGTTCGCAGCCAGTCGAGTAAATCGCAGGTTGCGAACCGAGTCCTCGCCCGGCGGGGTCGACACGGTAAGTTCGCTCACCCTGCCGGCGCTGTCGCGATGAAATTGCAGTCGTACGGAAAGTTCGCCGTCAGGCCCGAAGCCGCGCAGGAATCGGTCGCGAGCCAATGGCCAGAGCGTCAGATCACCCTGACCGCTGCGGCGGAGTACGAGCCTTGAGCCGCGCGTCTCGAGCTGCCAGCCCGTGTCGAGGTCCGGACTGAACCATGTGCCGGCATACTCGGCGAGTGCAGCGGCTGATGGTCGCCACACCGCGGAATCAGCGATCCGCTCGTACGCATCGATTGGTCCGTCGTTCCAGGAAATTTCCAGCCGAAGGGGACCTCCAGGCGCCGATGGCCGGAACGTGAAGCGGCCCACGTTACCCGTGCGCCCAACTTCGAAGAAGCGGCCGTCGCCGGAAGGTGTCATCGGGTAGAACGCTTCGTCGGTCGCATTGTCGAAGATGATCTCCCCAAGGACGCCTTGCCTCACTTCAATAGACCCCACGTTCCAAGGATCGTCGATCGACCGGTATGTTCCGGCATAGCGCGTGAGTTCCGTAGACGACATCGCCACGGCGGCGGGCGACGGTAGGCGCCTGTTCGGTGGACTCATCACTGCCGCGAGATAGATATCCGCCACGCTCTCTGCCAATCTCGGTGCCTCGAGGGCGTCGGAGTTGCAAAGCGTTGCGACCGTAAACTGCTGGTCGGGAAATCGAAGGAAAACGGCTTGCGTGCCCGGCGGATGTCCACGGCGCGAAACGGTGCGAAGCCCGCGGTGCGTTCCGAGGCGAAGACCATAGGCGTACGGGATCGTATCGCCATTCGGAAGCGTCGGTCGGCTCAGCATGCGCGCGATGATCCCCGCCCCGCCAACGATAGGCTTGTCGAAATTGCGGTCCCAGAGTGCGAGTTCGTCGACTGAGGAATAGACGTTGTCCCCACCAAAAGTCTCCGAGTTGGGAAATTCGACGCTCGGCCCTCGTTGCGTGACGAGGTGACCGAACGCCCGCTCACTCAAAGGGCTGCTCTGGATGTCGTCAACGAAACTCCTTTTCATCCCCAACGGCTCGAACACCGCTTTCCGAAGGTGTTCGCCGAACGGGACGCCGACAATGCGCTGGACAATGAGGCCGAGGATGCCGTAATCCGTATGACTGTACTCGTGGCGCGTACCCGGCTCGAAGTTGAGCGCGCGCTGCGAGGCGACGAGCCCGAGGAATTGCGGTTGCGTCGTGACGGCTCGTGCGGAAAGCAGTTCAAGTGTCCCGAAATCACGGAGACCGCTCGTGTGTTGCAACAGGTCGCGCACGCGAATGGGCCAGCCGTAGTCAGGGAGTTCCGGCACCCAACGGCGCACGTCGTCATCCATGGCGAGCTGGCCACGCTCTTCGAGCATGAGCGCCGCAAGCGTCGTGAACGGCTTCGAGGCCGAGCCGAGGTTGAACGTCGAGCGCGAGGTGATCGGGCGGCCGTCTTCAATGCTCGCCACCCCATACCCGCGCGCGAGCACGATCACGCCGCTTCGGTAGACGCCCACGGCGCAGCCGGGCGCGCCCGGACGGATCTCATGGAGAAACAATGAGTCCACCTGAGCGGAGAGCGCGACGGAGTCCTGCGGGAGCGACGCCGACGTGCAAGCGACAGTTGTCGCTAAGATCGCGAGTCCAACGGACACGGTGGTGATGGTCAGCGCCCCGCGAGCCCTTCGGTAAGTTCTATGCGCGTTCCAGCCGGATCGATAAGGAACGCAATCTTCAACCCGATGCCCGGCACATTGCGGAAAGGGCTCTCGAAGGTGACGCCGTCGGCCGCGAGCTTCTTGCAGAACGCCTCCAGGTCTTTCACTTCGAAGCCGATGTGGTCGAGTGACCGGCCCTTCGTCGCCGCCTGCGCCGCATCCGTCTTGCGAAAGCTGAGGGACATCCCAGGGACGCCCATGGCGTTGGCATTCGTGGCCGTGGGTGTCGCCGCGCCGAAATGTTTCGCGTACCAGGCGCGCAGCGCGACGATGTCGGCGGCATAGAAGTGCGCGTGGAAGTGCTCAATGGGAGAGGTCAGCGTCGGCGCCGGGTAGAACTCCACTTTCAGCTTGTCGGGGAACGTCGCGACGATCTCCAGGGAATCATCACGCGTGAGTGTAATTCCGGCGGCCTTGAGTTTCGCACTCGTCCCCGCAAGGTCCTTCACCCGAAACGCGAAATGGTCGAGCGTGGATCCTTCCGATCCCTCGGCACGCTCTGCCTGGCCCAGAATCAGAAAAATACCGGGCAGCTTCAGGAGCTCCAGCGCACCGCTGTTGACAACCTGCGCGCCGAATACGTCGACCCATATCTTCTTATGGGCCGCCGGGTCCCGCACCATCATGTGCATATGCCCGGCGGAAACACCCGCAGCATTGGGAGCAGGGAGCTGCGCCCGAACGGGTTCGGCCGCAGTCAGGAATCCGATAAGAAGAAACACGGAGAGGCTGGTCGGGCGGCGCATTGCGTACTCCTGTAGCTGGAACGCGATTCACGAGAGTGCGTGGGCGAGCAGAACGTACCGGTGAGCGCCGCTCATCGCCAGCAGCGCTGTTCGACGATCGCGTCGACGCTAGCCGGCGGATTCAGCGACGGTTCGATCGGTTGCGTCATCAGCGCTGCGCCAATGGTGAAGCGTGCATCGAGTCAGCAGCAAGCATTGTTCTGCCGACAGCGTTCCGCGCGCTACTTCCCAGACAGGAACCTTTCCACGGCCGGCCACACCAGCTCCGGACGCTCGGCGTAAGGAAAGTGCGCCGCGTTCGGCACCTTCAGAAGCGTAGCATGCGGCATCGACGTCGCCC
>JBEBIR010000380.1:0-4212 GCA_040080315.1 Gemmatimonas sp. | reverse complement strand
CAAATCGCGTGAGGCTCTCACCCGCCGCGAGGTATCCGTACGCCGAGTTGATGACCAGCTTCATGGCCGCCGACATGGCCTCGTGCGTGTTGCGCTCAGCGGAGCCGATGGGCGCGGCGCGCGCGAGGGCCTTGGCGGTGAGTCGCTGCTCGACCAGCCGGTCGACGAGCGAAACGAACGCGCCCAGATGATCGCGCGCCGGTCCGATGCGAAACGCGCGCATGAGCGACGGGTACAGGCTGGCCACGTCGGCTTTCACCACACGTGTGGCCACCCCCGTCGCAAACAAGTGCAGCGCGGCGCCAGTGTGCGTGGTTCCGTCACCCGGTTGATGCGCTGGCAGCGCCTGACCTGCTCGCATGTAGGCGCGCACCAGGAGCGGATCCACCACGCCGGTGGCCGCGCCCGCGTCAGCCAGTCGTTCGTATCGCCGTGGAGCCATGCGGGCGAGCGCGAACGCCGCGCCACCAAGCATTTCCGCCAGCGCAGCCACTTCCTCCACATCGGCCGTCGCATATCGGCGCACGCGCGCGGGATCGGTTCGATACACCACGTGAATCTGATCGCCGCGAATCAGCTCACGATCTGGTCCGGAGATTCCCAGATGGCGCGCGACCGCTTTCAAGCCATGCCCGGGAAGCTCACGCGCAGAGAAGTCGTAACGGCGGACGGCATCGAGCGTGTCGATCAGTTCGCGACCCGGTGCCACGAATCGCACCCGCCGCGTCGCGTCCATACGACTCGTGGCGCCGCGCCGCGCGCCGCGCGTGCGCAACTCTGCGTCGCCGAGTCGGCCCAGATTCAGCGGCACGCCGAGCAGACGGGCACGGGTGTCGAGAAATGGCAGGTCGAAGCCGTGCAGATTGTGATTCTCGATCACGTCCGGATCACACGCCTGCACCGTGGCGGACAAACGCGCAATGAGATCCGCTTCGGCGCTGTCGCTGAAGTCGGAGGCCTCAAGCGTCTCGGTGTTCCCCGCTGGATCACGCACCGCCACCATGAAGATGCGATGACGATCAGCGTTGAGTCCTGTGGTCTCCAGATCGAATTGCATGCGTCGCAACTGACTGAACGCGAGATCGCGAAAGTAGGTGCGGCCCGTGGCAACCAGGTACTGCTCTTCCGGCGGCAACGTGTGATATCGATGCGGTTCGAGATCGCGCAGGTGCCTGACTCTCCGACCAAGGCGTTTCGTGGCGCCCGTGAAGATCGCGCCGGTCAGTGTCGCCCAGTCGCCGGCGGAAACCAGAAATCGCAGCGCGCCGGGTCCGTCCAGTTCGCGAAAGCGTACGAGCGCGCTGCGGAGGCCATCGTCTGCTCTCGCGAGGTCGGTACCAAGGTGTGCGAGATCATCAAGCGAATCGAGGAGCAGCCAAGGATGGAAGCGCGCATCCTCGCGCACCAGCGCGCCCGTGTCCGCCAGGCGACGCCAAATGATGGCGCGGCCGTTGTTCTCGGCCCAGACGGATACGATTCCCGGTGTGGGGTCCCACCCCCAAAGCCACTCGTCTTCGATGGTCACGACGGGAAACTACACGCTCGGCCGGTCATGGCGCGCGCTGGCGGAAATCCATCATCTGGCATCATCTTGCAGCATGCCAAATCTCGCCGCCAACCATCCGCAGGTCGTCCATTTCGCCATCGCGCTCTTGTTTGTGGGGGTGGCGTTTCGCTTCATTGCCCTCACCGGCAAACTGAAATTCACGAACTACGCGGCCACCACGCTGCTGATTCTCGGCACGGTCGCCGCGGTGCTGTCAGTGAAGTCGGGAACCGATGCGCACGGCCCCGTGGAGCGCATCCCGGGTGCGCGAGCCCTGGTGCAAGATCATGAAGAACACGGCATCAAGACGCGCAATCAATTCTTGGGTGTCGTAGCGCTTGAGCTGCTTGCGCTTGGATTGGCTGCGGGGGCAAAGACTGCCAAGTTTGCGAAATTTGGATATATGGCGTCGGCCGTGCTGGGGTTCTTTGCCGCACACCAGCTGTACGAGGCGGGCGAGCATGGTGGTGAACTCGTGTATTCATACGCGGGCGGACCGGGCCTCCGCACCGGCAACCCCGAGGATGTCGATCGGCTCTTGCTGGCTGGTCTGTACAATCAGTCGCAAGCGGATCGCAAGGCGGGTCGAAGCGTCGAGTCGGCGCGACTGGTGAATGAGATGACCGTACGGTTTCCGAACGATACCACCATCAGGTTCCTTCACGCCGAGTCGTTGCTGCTGGATACGAAGGACAACGTGGCGGCGCTGGCGGCGGTGCAGGCGATTGGCGTAGACACCGCAAACGCGCGGCTTCGCACTCGGAAAGGGACATTGACTGCGGACATATTCCTCGCGATGGGCCAGGCGGATAGTGCGAAGGCGGTGCTGACGCCTCTCGTGACAGCCTATCCAACGAACACGCGCCTCAAGGCGAAGCTCGATTCGATCAAGTGACCACGCAGGCCCGAACTCCAACTTGGCTGGTTGATCATGGCCGACACTGAGTGGTGGCAGCGCGGACCAGTCGCTGGCGTCCCGGCCGTGTTGCAGCCGGTCGCGCACATCCTGCTGCAGATTCGCGAGAGTGTAGGCGAGATGGTGCCGGGGCTGACGGAAGCGCAGTGGAACGCGCGACCGGCAGGCGTGGCATCGGCGGCATTTCACGTGCAGCACATCACCGGCGTCATCGACCGTCTGTTCGCCTACGCGCGCGGCGATACGCTCTCAGAGTTGCAGCGGGCCGCACTCGCGCGCGAACGCGCGCCAACGATGACGCTGGCCGATGTGCCGATCGTGCTGGCGGCGTTGGACGCGAGGGTTGAGGCCGCTGTCGCGGAGCTCAAGACGATCGACCCCGCGACGCTGGGGGCGTTTCGCGGAGTGGGTCGCGCCCAGTTGCCGTCCACCGTCATTGGATGTCTGGTGCACGGCGCTGAACACGGCATGCGACATGTGGGACAGCTCTCGGTGACGCTGCGCGTCGTCAAGGGACCGCATGCCTGAGCGCGCGTGACGTCGGCAACGCCGTGCCCTAGCTGCGGCGCCGACATGGACCATCAGCGCTTCGCGCGCCGCGTGCACGGAGACGTTGCCTTGGACGTGTGCTGGAACTGTCACGCCATCTGGTTCGATCAGTACGAAAGCGCGCAACTGGCGCCCGCCGCCGTGATGGCGCTCTTCCGGCTGATCCACGAGCATCGCGCACAGTCGCCACGCGCGCTGGCTGACACGCTGCGTTGCCCGCGCTGCGGAACGATGCTGGAGTTGACGCACGACATGCAGCGGAACAACCGATTGCGCTATCATCGCTGTACCGATGGTCATGGTCGATTGACCACGTTCATGCAGTTCCTGCGCGAGAAAGAGTTCGTCCGCTCACTGTCGCCGCCGGAGATCGAATCGCTCAAGGCTACGATATCGCAAGTGCGATGCTCCTCGTGCGGAGCGACCGTCGATCTGGAGCGCGACGTGGCGTGCAGCTACTGTCGCGCACCATTGGCCGTGCTGGATAGTGCGGCGGTGGAGAAAGCGTTGGCGGCGCTCACCGAGACCGAGAAAACGCAGACTCGGGCCGCACCGAGTCCCACTGCCGCCGCATTCGAGTCACTGCTTGCCGCCCATCGATTGCAGGCACAGCCGAACTGGTGGATGCGCGAGGTGTCGGCTACGCCGCCGTCGCCGCATGCGATGGACCTGGTGGTGGCCGGACTGGCGCTCTTGTTCGACGCGTAAGACCCGCGCCATCGTCCACTTTGTTGGTGCTTCACTCTCGACATATGAGTCGGGCATGGCGACCAAGAGTGATCACCTCGCCCCGCGTGAGTCGTGCGAGCTCATCGGGCAGCGACTGCAATTCCGTCATCGGCAGTCTCGCCACCCAGAGAGCGCTCGTTTGCCGCTCGACGCCGCTAAATGAGTAACCTTATTGTTGTTTCATGGTGGGAGGTGGTCAGGCCTAATCAACAAGAAGAGGCACAATGAGAGTACACGTCATGCTCCGCGTGGCAGCGATTGCTGCATTCGTCTGCTCGGCTGCGGGTGCCCAGTCGCGACCGCGCGAGCGTTCGCTCGACGTGACCGTCGGGGCCGGCGCGGCAATGCGCGGCGAATATTCGTCCGCGAAGGCGCCCGCCGGCGATGCCATGTTCAGCGTTCCGATTGGCGAGCGATGGCGAGGGGCGGTCTCGTTTTCGGCGCAGGCTGGCCTCGATATTAATGATTGCAC
>JBEBIR010000379.1:0-4220 GCA_040080315.1 Gemmatimonas sp. | reverse complement strand
AGGCAGTCGATTGAAGGCCGTTGAGAACTCGGAATGCGTGGGTGTCACGCGGACCGATACGCCCAGCGCATCGAACAATTGGTCCTTCACGTACGGGGTGTCGTCCAGTCGGCTCAGCTCAGCGATAAGAAAGTCGAGACGGCGTTCGGGTCGCACGCCGAGTACGTCGAGCAGGTCGTCGTTGGGGAGTTCGGCGTTCGTTTCGCTGCGCTCGAGCGTTGGCAGGGTCAGTCGCAGGACTGCATTGAGATCAAGGGTGGACTCGGAAAACTCCTCGAATGTCACCGCGCAATGCGGATGACCGGCCAGCCAGCGAACACAGTCATGCGAGAAGCGCGTGACGGCGCTGACGTACGGCAATCCCACACTCTCAAGGGAGTGCTCGCGACCGCGACGACCGCGCATGAACGTAGCGATGCGTTTGAGCTCGGACTCCACCAGCGACAACATGCGGCCATTGGCTGGATAGGCTCTCAGAAACAGCAGACACTCGTGATAGACCAGCAGCGTCGCATTCTCCCGCAACGCGACGGTGCGCAATTGACGGAGGCATACGATGGTGTCGAGGATTGAATCGGGTTCGAACCGACCGTAAATCGATCGAAGCAGCGTGACCAGAGAGGTAAACGAGCGCGTCACGTGACGTTCCCAGGCAGGGCGCGGACCAGTGCTCGGGGCTTCACGTCGCCAAGCGTGCCGCGGCCAGCGCGGAGTGCGTTCTGCTCACTATCTGCGGCAACCACCACCACGCGCAGTGCGGACAGTTGACCGAGCCGGCGAGCAAGCGCGTAGTGCGGATTCGCTTGCAACACATGCTCGAGTCGTTGCACGACTTGGGCGGGAGATTCAGTAGACGTCTCTCCTGACATCACGAGTTCGTATCCCGCGGCATCACCACTATCCCAGCCGCGCAACATCGCCACGGCGGGCGAGGCGTCTGAGTCCCAGAGCTCTCGCAGCGCCTCGGCCACAAACGGCTCGGCCAGCTTCTCGCCACGCAAGTCACTCGTGTGCTCACCACGGCCCAGGAAGCGCAGTGTTGGTGTCGCCTGCACGTGGCCGGTGCATTCCACCACATCCCCCAGCTGATAACGCCACAGTCCGCCGCCGTTCGAGACGCATACCTTGTAGTGGGCACCACGTTGGAGTTCGTGGGCGAGCCGGATGTCACCGTTGTCGCTGATGAACTCGAAGAAATGCGACGTGACGGCCAGAGGAAGCGCGTTGTCGATGGGCACAGTGACCACGGCCTCGGTTGCCAGCAGGCCCTTGCGCTGCACCAGCGCCTGCGGTGCGCCGGTGGCGAGTTGGGCTTTCAATCGATGCCAGCCCGATTCGGCGGCCTGCTCTCCCCAGCAACTCACTACCTGAAGACGCGGCCACCAGCGCGACCATTCGCTCGCACCGATCTGGCGCAACGTCGCGGCGCGCGCCGGGTTGGCCGGCGCATCCCATTCGCGGCGCGCTGACGTCGGAAGCGCGTCGCTCCATGGATTCGCGCCGCTTGCGACGGCATCGAGGAGTGTCGACCACGTCGCACTGTCGGGAGTGACTAGCAGTTCAAGAAATGTCGGATGCCAGACCGAGATGAGTCGCAGGTCGGACTGTCGCAACATGGCAAGCAGTGACAAGCACCAGAATGCACGCTCGTCACGCACGTGTCGCACCGATGCCGGCACCGCCAGCACCTGTCGAACCAGCCACGCCTTTGCTGCACCCAGATACTCGGCATCATCAGCGAAACCGATAGGCACTACCGACGAGTCATCATCGCGCGATGAAGGATGAGTCGCCTCCTGTGCCAGTGGTGACACCGACCAGTACGCCGGCCCGCCCAGCAGGCGGGGACGCTGTCGCGCGAGATTTGCCATCCACGGAGCAACCGCCGAGTCGAACGCCGCGCTGAGACCGCGCGTGAAAGGAATGAGTTTGCGTGCCCCGGACGATCCACTGGTTGGGGCCAGATGCGTGACCGGGTCGACGCTCAGCACCTGCGACTCGCCGCGCTGAATGCGCGCAATATACGGCATCACCTTGCTGTAGTCGGCGAACGGCACGCGGCGCGCAAACTCCGCGTAGGTCGCAATGCTGGCAAAGTCGTGTGTCTGACCAAACTGACTTGGTGCATGACGCGTGACTTGTGACTGCAGCCACGTGCGCTGGGTTCCGGCGGGATCACTCAGCGCTCGGCGAAAGCGGCGCGTTGCGGCAACGCTCGAGGCCAGCCAGCCGGCGTTTGCGAGTGCCGCCGAGCGATTCACGATGGCAATTCCAGTGCTGCGAGTTGTGCGATGCCACGCACCATGCGTGCCCCGGCGGCGGTGAGATTGTCGTCACCCAGTTCGGTGATGCACACGAGTTCGTCGCCGTTATAGTGACCCGGATTGCGGCTAAGGAAGTAGTCCACATGCGCATCTCGTCGCTTGCCTTCGGGGACGGCGGCGAGTGACGCGCGCAGCCGCTGCGGATGCGGAAAGCGGACGACCCCAGTATCGGGAAGATACGCCGCGGCGAATCGCTCGCGCGCGAGATGCGACAGCAACCGAGCCGCCCCAGGCGGCGTTGGAGCGTCGTGTCGCGGCCAGAAGTCGCGCCAGAATACCGGCAGGAAGCGATAGGTGCGAAACCCGGACGACAGCAGCAGCCAGTACCACGGCTCCGACGCGCGCTCCCCTTGCACACGACGCACCATCGCGATCCAACCGCGGGCCAATACCGGAGAACTCCACGCCTCCGGTGCCACGATCGTGTCGCCGGAATACAGGACATTCACGGATTCGCCTTCGAACATGCTGGTGCCAACCTGCAGCGTCGAAAAGCCGACGAGCCGACTGTCCTGGCGCACGCGAAGCACCCAGTCCTTCTCGTTCAGATCGTGCTGAAACTGACGGCGGCTCACGCCCTCGAAGTGCGTGTCGAGTAGCGCGAATAGTTCATCGACCTCGGCGACGGTCAGCGCGGCCCGCGGAATAGACTCGGCGATCACAGTAGCGCGACCTCCGGCCGAAACGGTCGCGCATCCCACGGGTCCAACCAGGATGCCACATCCGGCCAGCGCACATCGTACAACTTCGTGTGGTATTCCCGACCACCGATATGCCGACGCAGTGCCGCGAGTTGCGGATCGCGTGTCTCGCGCGCGATCGCGAGCCAGTCGAGTGAGCGGCGCAGGCCTTCGGCGCGCAGCGCGTTCCAGAGCGGGATCCAGTGCGCATCGCTATCCACCGCCGCACCAAAGACCGAGCCGAGCGCCAGCACACTGCCAGGTGGTGGAAGGTGAGGCGCGAATCCGGCGCGAGCAATGAGGTTGACGAATGGTCGCGACATGCGGAGCACGCCTTCGTACCCGCACACCACGGACTGCCTGAATGAACGTTGATCCCACACCGCGGCCGCCGCGACGATGCGTCCGTGTTCGCGCACGATGCGGAAGTCGCTCGCGTGAAGACCGTGTGAGGCGAGCGCATCCCAGAGTGCGTTGCTCCAGTCTGGCGACAACTGAGACGCGCGCGCGTGATGCACCAAAAAGTCCGTGAGCTCGTCGCGATCGATTGCCGTGCTGTCTGTCGCTCCGTCGTTGCCGCGCGGTGTCACCGTGCCGACGGGAACGAGTTGAGTCACCAGATCGGCGATTGACGTGTAGGCGGGGAGGCCGAATCGACCGCCCCCCTCCAGCACGCGCCGCGCGCGGGTGTTGTCGGTGGCTATACTGGTAAAGCAACCGGTCGTGTCGTCGGAGCGGACACTCTCGCGAAGAATCGCGTATCCATGTCGCAGCAGTCGCGCGGACTGACGCGCGTCGGACGCGACGCGCAATTCACCGAGATACCCAATGCGGCGAGGCGTCCCATTGCGATGCAGCGAATGTGTGCTCAGTCGTGCGATTCCATTCACGCGTCCATCGGCGCGATGCAGCAGCGTCCGATCGGTGGCACCGGCCAGGCCTTCGCCCGCGAAGTAGTCGGGCTCGCGCGTGAACGCGACGCGCACCGCGCCGGGTATCACGACCCGATGCAACAGCGCCCGCAGTTCGGCGTCATCGTCCGGGGTGGCCAGTGCGAACCCGTCCAACGTGCCGACAGACCGAGGGGGCGTCAGCTCGCGGGCAGCAAGGTTCCGCGCCACGCCAGATCTCCCAGAGGATAGTGATCGCGAAGGCTGACATCGCTACGATGCATGGCGTTGATCGGGAAGAAATTCCGCCACATGAAGGCGTTTGA
>JBEBIR010000378.1:0-4222 GCA_040080315.1 Gemmatimonas sp. | reverse complement strand
TCCGGTGATCGCCTGCTTGGCGAAGCGGGGCGGGGATTCATCTACGCGCTTGGGTCGCTCGACCACGGACGACTTGGCATTGCCGCGCAGGCCATCGGCATTGCACGCGCCGCGCTCGAGGCCAGCGTGTCTTACGCCGCGCAGCGCCATCAGTTCGGACACGCCATCGTCGAATTTCAGGCCATTCAGTTCAAGATTGCTGATATGTCGACCCGTATTACCGCCGCCCGCACGCTGTTGCATGCCGCGGCGGCGGCCAAGGATCGTGGTGAGACCATCACCCGATTCAGCTCCATGGCGAAGTTGTTCGCAACCGAAACCGCCATGTGGGTCACGACGCAGGCTATCCAGATTCTTGGCGGCTATGGCTACGTGACTGACTACCCCGTTGAACGTTTCTTCCGCGACGCCAAGGTGACCGAGATCTACGAGGGAACCTCGGAGATCCAACGCATCGTGATTTCGCGCGAAACGCTGGCCGCTGCCGCGGCCTCCGACGGTTCTCTCCCCGACTGAGCCACTACTCCATGCGCTACTTCGATACGATCGCCGAAATGGGCCACGAGCAGGTTGTCTTCTGTCATGACAAGGCATCCGGCTATCGCGGCATCATTGCGATTCACGATACGACGCTCGGCCCCGCGCTGGGCGGATGCCGTTTCTGGAATTACGCCACCGACGAAGACGCGGCCATTGATGCGCTGCGTCTGTCACGAGGAATGACGTACAAGAACGCGGTTGCGGGACTCAATCTGGGCGGCGGCAAGTCCGTCATCATCGGCGACAACAAGACGACGAACCGCGAAATGATCTTTCGCGCACACGGTCGCTTTGTCGATTCGCTTGGTGGCCGCTATGTGACGGCGGAGGATGTGGGGACGCACGTCGAGGACATGGACTTCGTGCACATGGAAACGAAGTTCGTGACCGGCATCGGTTCCAAGTCCGGCGACCCCTCCTCGGTGACCGCCCACGGCGTGTTTCGCGCCATCCAGGCCTCGGCCTTCGAGCGATGGGGTGCCGATTCGCTGACAGGTCGGACCGTCGCCATTCAGGGACTGGGTTCCGTCGGTCATCATCTGGCGAGTGAATTACATCGGGCCGGTGCCAAGCTCATTGTGACCGATATCGATGCGGGTCGCATACAACAGGTGGTCAGCGCCACCGGTGCGACCGTCGTGGCCCTCAACGACATCTATGGTGCGAAGGCCGATATCTTCACGCCCTGCGCGTTGGGTGGCATCCTGAATGACGACACGATCCCGCAACTCAAAGCCGAGATCGTGGCCGGCGCGGCCAACAATCAGCTGTTGGAAGACCGGCATGGCGATGCGCTCGAAGCGCGCGGCATATTGTACGCCCCTGACTACGTGGCGAACGCCGGTGGTGTGATCAACGTCTACAGTGAACTCACCGGCTGGAGTCGCGAGCGGTCACTCCGCAAGGCCGACGAGATCTATACGACGGTGCTCAGCGTGTTTCGCTTGGCGAAGGACACGGGTATCCCCACGTATAAGGCCGCCGACCGCGTCGCCGAACAACGCATTCACGCGGTGCGCGGGATGATCCGGACGTGGCCGCAGTATCCCAATCGCGAGGGCTGATCATGACCGAAGTGGCTCGTCCGGGAGAGCGCATTCCCATTGCGTCAGATCATGCGGGCTTCGAACTCAAAGAACGCCTGCGGGTCACGCTTTCGGAGATGGGGTTTGACGTGCGCGACATCGGCACGCACAGCACAGCCAGCACGGACTATCCGGACTACGCGCATCCGTTGGCGGAGGAAGTCTCATCGGGCGAAGTGCGGCGCGGCGTATTGCTGTGCGGCACCGGACTCGGCATGTCGTACGTCGCGAACCGATACCCCGGCGTTCGTGCGGCCGTCGCGTGGACGCCGGAAATTGCGTCGCTCGCGCGCAAACACAACGATGCCAACGTGCTGGTGTTGCCGGCCCGGTTTGTCTCCGACGAAGACGCCATCGCGATTCTCCGCACCTGGTTGGCGACCGAGTTTGAAGGTGGTCGACATGGCACGCGCGTGGAGAAAATTGAACGGGACCCCGACACGATGGAGCCGGACGCATGACGGCACAGGCCGCGTACTCTGCAGGCGCCAGCACCACCTGGCATCAGTGGGATCGTTTGCCGCCGGGTGGGGCGTTGTCGGCCGCCGACCCGGTCGTCGCGCATCTCATCGAGGAGGAGACCCGGCGTCAGTGCGACGGCATCGAACTCATCGCCAGCGAGAATTTCGTCTCGCCAGCCGTGATGGAGGCGATGGGATCGCCACTGACCAACAAGTACGCAGAAGGGCTTCCGGGCAAACGCTACTATGGCGGGTGTGAAGTCGTTGACAAGATCGAGCAGTTGGCAATCGATCGTGTCAAGCAACTGTTCGGAGCGGAGCACGCAAACGTGCAGGCGCACAGTGGTGCGTCCGCCAACGCCGCCGTCTTTCTCGCGTTTCTCAAGCCGGGCGACACGTTCCTCGGCATGGACTTGTCGCAGGGCGGACATTTGACGCACGGCTCACCCGTGAACTTTTCGGGATTGCTGTACAAGGCGGTGTCCTACGGCGTGACCGACGATGGCATCATCGACTACGACGCGATGCGGCTGGCCGCGCGCACGCATCGACCGAAGATGATCATTGCCGGCTACAGTGCGTACTCCCGCACGATTGACTGGCAGGCATTCGCCGATGTGGCGAAGGAAATTGGCGCGTTGTTCATGGTCGATATGGCGCACTTCGCGGGACTGGCGGCGACCGGCGTGTATCCGTCGCCCGTGCCGTTCGCCGATGTGGTCACCAGTACCACCCACAAGACGCTGCGCGGGCCGCGCGGTGGCATCATTCTGTGCAAGGCCGAACATGCGAAGGCCGTCGACAAGGCGACCTTTCCGGGCATGCAGGGTGGACCGCTCGAACATGTGATCGCCGCCAAGGCGGTGGCATTTCATGAGGCGCTGCAACCGTCGTTTTCCATTTACTGTCGACATGTTGTGGATAACGCCCGTCGCCTCTCGGCAGCGCTCACGGCGCGCGGATATCACATTGTGTCCGGGGGCACCGACAACCACTTGATGCTGGTTGACTTGCGCAACAAGGGACTCACCGGAAAGGTGGCCGAGAAGTTGCTCGACCGCGCGGGAATTACGGTCAACAAGAACACCGTCCCCGGGGAAACGCAGTCGCCATTCGTCACCAGTGGCATTCGCATCGGTACGCCGGCCGTGACCACTCGCGGCATGGGCGCGGATGCGATGGAGCGCATTGCCGCGCTGATTGATCGCGTACTGTCGTGTGCCGACGACACGAATGTGATCGCCGTCGCAAAGTCGGAGGTGAAAGCGTTGGCCGACGAGTTCCCGCTCTACCATATGGTGTAGTCAGCGGACTTTCCAGCTATTGTGTCGCGCGGCCCCGTTCTGCATCATTTACCCTGCCATTGGAGTTGCAGACTCCGACGGCCGCGCGTCTCTTGGGTGACGTGCATCGTTTCATTCCGTTTGTAAGGAGCGACGTGGTGGCTGAGCTGGCGTTCCGGGATGGCATCATGGATCAAATTCGTCTGCGCGAGCAGCGGTTTGACGAACGCGCCTATCTGTTCCTGCTTGCGGCGCTGGAACATTGCCAGGCGGAGCTGACTGAGCGGCGACACATCACGGGTCCCGAGCTTGCGCACGCCTGTCGCGAACTGGCGTTGCAGCGCTTCGGTGTCACCGCCCGCTTGGTGCTCGAACACTGGGGTGTGAGCAGCACGAGTGATATCGGCGATATCGTGTTTACGCTGGTCGACACGGGCCTGCTGATCAGTCAGCCGCAGGATTCGCGGGATGATTTCTACGGCGTATTCGATTTCGCCGATGCGTTCGAGCGCGAGTATCCCTGGAGAACCGCGCACGTCTGATCGCGGTCATCCGCTGCGCGTCACCACGGCCGATGAGTCGTCGGCGCGCGATCGCTCTGCCATCGTCTCGGGCGTCCCGTCATTCACGCTCATGCTGCAGGCCGGCACGCAATCAGCGGCGGTGATCCTGCGCGACTACGGCGACCGGTTGGGACACGGTGTCGTGGTGTTTGCCGGCCCCGGGAACAACGGCGGCGATGCCTATGTGGTGGCGGCACAGTTGGCGCGAGCCGGCGTGCGTGTGCGGCTGGAAGTTGCCGCGCCGCCTCGAACGGATGACGCGCGTCGCGCCGAAGCGCTGGCGCGACGAT
>JBEBIR010000377.1:0-4230 GCA_040080315.1 Gemmatimonas sp. | reverse complement strand
GGCAGCGTCTGCAGAATCACACGCCCCGGTCCGGTGAGTTGGACAAAGAACAACCCTTCGCCTCCGAACAGTGCCGTCTTGATGCCGGGCACGCGCTGGATGTCGTAGTCGACCGTGGGTTGGAACGCCACCAGACACCCCGTGTCCACGCGGAGCTTTTCGCCCGCGGCCAGATCAATGGCGTGCAGTGTGCCCGAGGCATGCAAGAACGCGAGTCCGTCGCCTTGCAGTTTCTGCAGGATGAACCCTTCACCGCCGAAAAAGCCGGCACCGATCTTTCGCGTGAACGCCACTGAAATGTCGATGCCGCGCGCCGCGCAGAGGAAGCTGTCCTTCTGCGCCATCACCGTGCCGCCCCAATCGCGCAGGTTGAGCGGCACAATCTTCCCGGGATACGGCGCGGCAAACGCCACGTCGGCCCGTCGCGCACTGTTGTTGCCAAACAGCGTCACAAAGAACGAATCACCGGACAACACCCGCTTCCCGGCCCCGATCAGTTTGTCGAACATCGATCCGCTCTTCGCGTTCGGATCGAGCGTCGTCGCCATCGTGATGCCTTCACGCATGAACATCATCCCGCCCGCTTCGGCGTACACCGCTTCACCCGGGTCGAGCGTGATGATCACCGCTTGCAGATCATCGCCGATGATCTGGTAGTCAATCTCGTCCGCCGCCATCAGTGGCCTCCAGAACCGCGCACGTTGGTCGTTCCCGTGGCGGGGGTGATCGTTGGGCGCACCTGGTCCCGTCCCTTCTCCAGAAACGGAATACCGCGCACCATCCATGACGCTGGTGGTGCACCGAAAAGTTTCGTCGCGAAGAATTACCTGTTGGTCACCGTGGGTGCATGGGAGTTTGGTTGACCCGCGGGCTGGTCGGCGATGACGCCTGGCCCCAGCTTAGGGGTTCAAGTCAGCACGGGAGTTCTGACAGCGTCACGATTTCGAGCAACAACTAGACTAGTGTCCATCCTGAAACACAGCTTTCGCGATGGTGGAACAACAGACTCGGAAGCGGCCAGTCTTGGTCTCGAGTCGCCCGTCTCCCGTCTGTTGTTCAGCAGCGGCACCAACGACTCACGCATCACTTTCAGTACAGACACTAGACTAACGTCGATTCACACCCGGCGTGAGGGACATGATGGGTAAGCTGCTGGGATACTTCGCTCGTGGATTGGTGCTGCTGGCCCCGCTGGCCGTCACCATTGCCGTGCTCTGGTACGTGTTCACGAGCGTGGACGGGTGGCTGGGGCGTTTGGTGGCGCTGCCGCCCGGTGCCGGCTTCGTCGTGACTGTCGCGTTGATCACGCTGGTGGGCTTCCTTGGCTCCAGTTTTCTGACCCGTTCCGCCGTCGGATGGCTTGAGCGCGCCATGGCGCGCCTTCCGTTCGTACGCCTGGTGTATGGATCCACCAAGGACCTGCTGAATGCCTTTGTCGGTGAGAAGCGGCGTTTCGACAAGCCGGTGCTGCTCACCCTGATTCCTAACGGTACGCTGATCATCGGTTTCGTCACGCAGGAATCGATGCAGCAACTCGGCTTGATCGATCACGTGGCGGTCTACTGCCCACACTCATATGCGTGGTCCGGACAGATCTACGTTGTGCCGGCCGGGCTGGTACAGGCCCTCGACGTCAATAGCGCCGATGCCATGGCCTTCGCTGTGTCCGGTGGTGTGTCGCGGCTGGTGCCCACCGCGATGTCGACCGGCGAATTCTCTACGCTCAACAAGTGACCCTGAATGTTGCTGACTCCCACCTGCGCCGACTGATGACACACCGTCTTGCTTCACTCACGCTCTTGCTCGGTATCGCTACCGCGCCCTTGGCGTCGCAGCCCGTCGAGGCAACGCGACCGGCACCGCGTCCAATGCTGCTAGTTCCCGATGCGGTGTTCGACGGCACCAGTGACGCCGTCGCGCGCGGATGGGTCGTGCTCGTTCGCGGAACACGCATCGTGAGTGTGGGTCCGCCGGCCCAGATGCAGATCCCAGCCGACGCTCAACGCGTTGCACTTCCCGGCACGACACTGCTGCCCGGACTCAGTGATCTGCACAGTCACGTGTTGTTGCATCCGTATGATGAGACGTCGTGGAATGATCAGGTGTTGCGCGAATCACTGGCGCTGCGCACAGCGCGCGCCGTGAATCACTTGCGCAGTACACTGATGGCCGGCTTCACCGTGCTGCGCGATCTCGGCACCGAGGGGGCTGGTTATGCGGATGTTGGTCTCAAAGAGGCCGTCGACCAGGGCATCATTCCGGGGCCTCGCCTGTTCGTGACAACGAAAGCGATCGTGGCGACCGGCTCGTATGGTCCCAAAGGGTTTGGCGTGGAAGTCGGCGTGCCGCAGGGTGCCGAAGAGGCCGATGGCGTTGAAGGGCTCACACGCGTGGTGCGCGATCAGATCGGACACGGCGCCGACTGGGTGAAGATTTACGCCGACTACCGCTGGGGTCCGCGCGGTGAAGCTCGGCCCACCTTCACGGAGCCCGAATGGCAGGCGATCGTGCAGACGGCGAGTGCCAGTGGTCGCCCCGTGGTCGCGCACGCCAGCACGGTGGAAGGCATGCGTCGAGCGATCATGGCCGGCGTCGAAACGATTGATCACGGCGATGCCGCGACCGCTGAGTTGTTCGCGTTGATGAAGACGCGTGGCGTGGCCTTCTGCCCGACACTCAGTGCGACCGAGTCTACTACGCGATATCGCGGCTGGAAGAAGGGGATCGATCCCGAGCCCGCCGGCATCGCTCAGAAGAAGGCCATGTTCAAGCTGGCGTTGGCGTCCGGTGTGACGATCTGCAACGGCAGCGATGTTGGAGTCTTTGCGCACGGGGCGAACGCATTGGAGCTTGAACTGATGGTCGAGTACGGCATGACGCCGATCGCGGCGCTGAAGGCGGCCAGCAGCGTGAATGCCCGTGTGCTCCATCGCGAGAACGACTTCGGCCGTGTCGCGCCGGGCCTGCTTGCCGACCTGATCGCCGTGGCGGGCGATCCAACCCGAGACATCGCCCAGCTTCGCAAGGTTACATTCGTCATGAAGGGCGGTCAGGTGGTTCGCAACGAATCGACAGCACCAAACCGTCCCTGACCTCTGGACAATCGCCGCCCGCAACCGAATTTTAACGACTGCCCGAGTGGCAGACCCGCTCGTTCCCTCCCTCGCCGCCTCTGGAGCCCGTTTGTCCTCATCAAACTCCGACCACCACTCGAACGAAGCCTGGGGTAGTCGAATCGGCCTGATTCTCGCCATGGCGGGCAATGCGGTCGGTCTTGGCAATTTCCTGCGCTTCCCGCGTCAGGCGGCCGCCAACGGCGGCGGTTCGTACATGATCGCGTATTTCATCGCGCTGCTGCTGCTTGGCATTCCGCTCATGTGGATCGAGTGGGGCATCGGGCGAAACGGCGGTCGGTATCGCAAGGGTCACCTGCCCGGCATGTTTGCGGCCATCTGGAAACACCCTGCGGCCAAGTACCTCGGCGTCGTGGGCATGGTGATCCCTCTTGGCGTGATGATCTACTACACGTACATCGAAAGCTGGACGCTGGCGTTCGCGATTTTTTCGGCCACCAAAGACTACTGGGGCCACACGACGCAGGAGACGATGATCGGCTACCTGCGCTCGTTCCAGGGACTCGCCCCGGAAGGTGCGCCGGTGTACCACGCGTCGTATACGCCGTACGCGTTTTTCACGGTCACGCTGCTGATCAACATCTGGGTTCTGTCCAAAGGCATCTCGGGCGGTATCGAAAAGCTGGCCAAGATTGGCATGCCCATCTTGTTCATTTTTGCGATGATCCTGGCCGGCGTAGTGCTGACGCTGCCGGCGCAGGCCGGTATCGGTGCGACCCCGGCTCAGGGCCTTGAGTTCATCTACAAGCCCGACTTGTCTCGACTCAATCAACCGGGCATTTGGCTGGCCGCGGCGGGACAGATCTTCTTTACGCTGTCGGTGGGCATGGGTTCACTGCAGGCCTACGCGTCGTACCTCTCCACGAAGGACGACATTACGCTCAACGGACTGGCGACCGCGGCCACGAACGAAACGGCCGAAGTCGTGCTGGGTGGTTCGATCGCGATTCCCGCGGCGGTCGTGTTCTTTGGTGTTGCGGGCGCGATGCAGATCGCCCAGGGCGGTTCGTTCGATCTGGGCTTCGCGACCATGCCCGTGGTGTTCCAACAGATCGACAAGACACTCCCCATTGGCAATCTGCTTGGCGTGATGTGG
>JBEBIR010000376.1:0-4239 GCA_040080315.1 Gemmatimonas sp. | reverse complement strand
GCAGTGGTTGTCCCTGACCAGCAAGAGTGGCAAGACCAGACACGGAGAATTGGTATCCTGGCTCAAGGCACAGCATGGCGTCACGCACGGGTATGCCAACCTGATCGCGCACTACACGCTCAAGAGCGACGCGGGATCAATCATTGCCGAAGGCGGCGATCTGGTGGCCGAGATGTTTGCGGGCGACAAGGCGGCGATGCGTCCGATCTTTGACTCCCTCATGCAGCACATCGCCGGCTTTGGCGGCGACATCGAGGAAGCGCCCAAGAAGGGCTATCTCAGTCTCCGTCGAAAGACGCAGTTTGCGACGTTGCATCCATCCACCAAGACACGGTTTGACGTTGGACTCAAGCTCAAGGGCGTTGCGCCCGCTGGGCGACTGGAAGCGGCGGGGTCGTGGAATGCGATGATGACGCATCGCGTGCGCGTCGCATCGACGACCGAAGTGGACGCGGAGCTTGTCGGATGGTTGCGACAGGCGTACGATCTCGCGTGATACTGGCGCCGTCGCCTTCGTGAGGTTCGTGTGAGCGCGTTTCCGGATACACACCACTCGCTGGTGGAAGCGTTGCAGAGCCCGGATCGCGGAGAGCGTGAACGTGCCATCGAATTGGTCGCGCGCGTGTATCGCGAACCCGTGATCGCCGTCGTGATGCACAAATGGGGGCACCAACGTGCCGACGCTGAAGACCTCGCGCACGATTTTCTGCTGCAGGCCTTCGACAAGGAATGGTTTGCGCGGTACGATGCCTCGCGCGGCCGATTTCGCACGTTTCTTCGCGCCTGTCTGGTGGCGTTCGCCGGTACGCGTGCTGAAGCCGCCACGCGGCTCAAGCGGGGTGGCGCGGTGACGCATGTGGCCATCGAGGATGTGGATATTGCGGCAGTGGACGACACGCTCGATGCGCTTTTTGAACGCGAGTGGGCGCGGAGTGTCCTGACTGGTGCCGTGGAGGCATTGCGGGCAGACTGTGACACCGCCGGCCGCGGCAGCACGTTCGCGGTATTCGTTGCACATGACATCGATGGCGCCGACGCTGACTCACCGCCAACGTACGCAACGCTGGCGAGCCACTTCGGTATCCCGATCACGCAAGTCACCAACTATCTCAACTGGGCGCGTCGTCGGTTTCGGGAGCACGTGTTGTCGACGTTACGGGCACTCACCACGTCGGACGCCGAGTTCCGTGCGGAAGCGCGCGCCTTGCTGGGGGTGGACATTTCGTGACACGCGACGCGCGCGAATTGAGTGACGCGGCGCTCCGGCACCTGCAGTCCACCATCGACCTTCCCGATGCGGGCCCGCGATTTTCCGTGCAGTCGCTCATCGGGCAAGGGGGGATGGGGCGCGTGTATGCCGTACATGACCGGCTGCTGGATCGTGATGTCGCACTCAAGGTGTTGTCGCTCGAAGCCGAGACGGCTGACCTCGCGCAGCGGCTGGCGCGAGAAGCGAGAGTGCTGGCGCGTCTCGAGCATCCGGGAATCGCCGCCATTCACGATGCGGGGACACTCGCCGACGGTCGACCGTACTATCTGATGCGGCTGGTGCGTGGCGCAAGTCTCGTCGACCCGACATTACTGGGTGCGCGCGGCGAGCGGTTGCGGCTGTTTCTGCGTGTGTGCGACGCGGTTGCGTTTGCGCATGCGCGCGGGGTGGTGCATCGCGATCTCAAGCCGGGAAACGTGATGGTCGGCGAGTACGGCGATGTCGTCGTGTTGGACTGGGGCATCGCCAAGGTGTTTGGACCGCCATCGGGCGAGGTGTCCGCGATGCCATCGCCGGTGGTTGCCAGTGGCCGAAAGGCCGCTGAGCCTGAGTTCGATACCGCCGACGGCGTGACCGTGGGTACACCCGGATTCATGGCGCCCGAGCAAACAGCGGGGAACCCCGTTGATGCGCGGGCGGACGTGTACGGTCTTGGCGCACTGCTGCGACACATGCTGAATGGCAGCGCCGACGCGCGCGCGACGATCCCTCCACCGCTGTCCGCGATCGTCAACCGCGCGATGTCGGTCGAGCCCGCCGCACGCTATCAGCGCGTGGACGATCTCGCGTCCGACGTTCGGCGCTGGTTGGACGACGAATCCGTCTCGGCGTATCGTGAGACGATTGTGGAGCGCTCGCGGCGCGTGTATCAACGCAACCGTGTCCTGGTGCTGCTGTTGGCGGCGTATGTCGTGGTGCGTGTGACCATTCTGCTGTGGCGCGGGGTGTGATGTCCCGTTTCATAATGGACCGTAGGGGCAATCAGTAATAGACACACAGCACGTTCACACTTTTCTCGCGGAGTCGTTGATGAAGAAGCCTGTTCTGGGTCTGCTGGCCGGTGGTCTCCTCGGTGCCGCCGATGGTTTCACGGCGCTGTTGTCCGCGCCTGAAGTGGCACCGGGCATCGTGGGCATTGTTCTGGGCTCAATGGGGAAGGGACTGGTCGCCGGTGTGCTGATTGGGTGGTTTGCACGCAAAGTCGACAACTTGGCGTTGGGCATTGTATTTGGACTGGCAATGGGCGCCCTGTTCGCGCTGCCGTTTGCGCTCGCCACCGATCCGAACACGGGCAAGCAGTATTTCTGGGAGATCCTGATTCCGGGATCCATGGTGGGGCTCATCGTCGGATTTCTCACGCAGCGCTACGGATTACGAACAGCACGCGCCTGATGTGCATTCGCAGCTGCGACTGGCGACTGGCTCAGCCCCTCGCATATTGGAGTTGGTAGCGCGTGTCCATCGTCGCCGGCTCCTTCTGCCCGAACTCCCGTGCATTGCTCAATACGACAGTCCCTGCTGCTCGCCGTCGTTGGCGCGTCAGCAATCGTTGGCCTTCCAAATTGGGAGGCCCGCGCGCAATCCGCGATTCCCGATGGCGCGATTCAGGGCATTCGTTGGCGTGAGATCGGGCCCTTCCGCGCCGGTCGCACCAAGAGTGCGGTCGGTGTGCCGACACAGCCGAACGTTTTCTACATGGCCGTCACCAATGGCGGCGTGTGGAAGACGAACGACGCGGGACGCACGTGGAAGCCGATCTTCGACGCGCAGGCCACCGGGTCGATTGGCGCTGTTGAGGTCGCACCGTCCGATCCGAATGTGCTGTACGTGGGCAGCGGTGAAGGTCTGCAACGACCCGATCTTTCCACCGGTGACGGCATGTATCGCTCCAATGACGCCGGAAAGACATGGACGCGACTCGGCCTCAACGACGCGCAGCAGATCCCGCGCATCGCGATCGATCCCACCAATCCTGAGCGCCTGTTCGTCGCTGCGCTTGGCCATCCCTACGGACCCAACACCGAACGCGGTATCTATCGCTCGGTGAATGGCGGGCGTTCGTTCGAACGCGTGTTGTACAAGGACGAGAACACCGGTGGCGCCGATGTCGTGTTGTCGCCGAACGATCCCAACACGGTGTATGCGGTGCTATGGGAAGCGCGACAGGGTCCATGGGAGAATGCGGCGTGGAGTGGTCCGAACTCGGGTCTGTTCAAGAGCACCGATGGAGGGGCTACGTGGACGCAACTCGCGGGCGGACTGCCCACGACAGCCGACGGGCTTGGCCGCTTCGGTATCGGCATCAGCCCCAGCAATCCGCGTCGCATCTACGTGACGGCAACAGCCGGCACCAAGAGCGGGATCTATCGCAGTGACGATGCGGGCGCGACCTGGACGCGCACCACCACCGACAATCGCATCTTCGGGCGTGGCGATGACTTCGCCGCCATCACCGTCGATCCGCGCGATCCGAACACGCTGTACTCCATGAACGTGGTGGCGTGGAAGAGCACCGATGCGGGCGTGACATGGAAAGCGTTTCGCGGTGCACCCGGTGGTGACGACTATCAACGCCTGTGGATCAATCCTCGGCAGCCCGATGTGATGCTGATCGTGGCCGACCAGGGCGCGGTGATCACCGTGAATGGCGGTGAGACGTGGAGCTCGTGGTACAACCAGGGCACGGCGCAGTTCTATCACGTCACTACCGACAACGCGTGGCCCTATCGGGTGTGCGGCGGTCAGCAGGAGTCCGGTTCGGCATGCGTCTCGAGTCGCGGCAACGACGGCAGCATTACCTATCGGGATTGGCGACCGGTTGGCGCGAGTGAGTACGCGTACGTCGCACCCGATCCGCTCAATCCCGACATCGTGTACGGCGGCACGGTCACGCGGTTCGATCGTCGCACGGGTCAGGTGCAGAATGTCAGCCCCAACGCGGGACGCGGACGTGGCGGCGCACCTGGTGG